>JBMYRY010000042.1:0-11148 GCA_049602795.1 Bradymonadia bacterium | reverse complement strand
TTAAGCTGCAAGTGTCGCGTGCCTTGACTGCGCCTCTTAGCCCAACGTCGGATGGAACCAATTCGGCTTTTCTTAAGATTGTTCCAGATCTCAATGCAGATGGGCATCGCGATGTTGTGATGGCACACCTCGAGGCTGACGTGGGCGCCGGGAATGGAGGGGCTGTGTATGTGTTTCTGAGTGATATGTCTGGACGAATGCAATCGTCACCGATTCAGGTAATAAGCAGCTCGGTTCGAGAAGATTCATTTGGTTCGAGCATTGAAGTTTCGGACATTACTGGGGATGGTCTTGATGACCTCATTATTGGTGCTCGAATGTCCGACCTGAGCGGTGCAAATAGCGGTGGTGCCTTCATCTATGCCGGTACCGGCGAGCCGACGGCTCCTTTTGAAGCCGAGCCCTCGATTACACTCGCAGGCGTAAACAGTTTTGACTTCGCTGGGTCAGCGGTTTCAGTCTGTGATTTTAACGGCGATGGCTTAGACGATATAGCGGTTGCCGCAACCTATTACGAAGACCGAACCGCCTCGCCAGTGAGGAACTCACAGGGCGGTATTCTCGTCTACATGGGGATACCGGGGAGCGTAGAACTGGTACCGGAAATAATTGTTGGTAAAACGCTTGAGAACGGGGCATTCGTCAATACCAATAACCTGCGTCTTGCCGACCACCGCGCGTCTCTTGCAACTGGTGATTTCAATGGGGACGGCGCGTGCGATCTTGCTGTGGGTTCATGGCGATACGCATACGAGGGCAGAACCAACACTGGACTCGTTCAACTCTATCTCGGAGAAACCAACGACGATGCGCGTCGAGGTGGATTGAACACCGAGCCGTCGCTGATGTGGACGGAGACGCGCACCCAAACGGTCGACCGTTCGCAATCTGGTGGACAGTTTGGGCGTTCTATCCAGATGGGAGACATCAATGCGGATGGGAAGGCTGATCTTCTTATTGCCCAGCATGCGGGAGATGTTGGGGGACGAGATGGCGGTGGTGCGTATTTGTTTCTGGGACGAGAGGTCTCGGGGATAGCAACGGAATACCTAGCAGCAACGACTGCTGAATGGGCTTTCCATGGTAGTAATTATGACAACCTTGGCTATAGCGTTGTCATTGATGATGCGAATGATGACGGTGTTCAAGACCTGCTCATTGGAAGTATTTACGAGGATTATCCAGATAAACCAAATGCTGGTGCTGTGTTGGCATTCTTTGGTCAATCTGGCGTTACGCCTGCGACCGAGCCTGATTATGTGTACGAAGGTGTGAGTCGTGACGGTCGGATAGGCGAACACTTTGCACTCAAATCTGACGAAGATGGGGATGGGGTACGAGATCTGGTGGTCTATGCGAACCGAAGCACATCAGGTGCTTTGCACGTGGGCGAACTGCAGGTCATTGCGACGGCTCCGCTCGGTGAGGAAGAAGAGAGAAGCGCTCAATCCCTGGAAACGATATCAGTGGTCAGTGCACAACGATTTGGAATGGGCATAGACTATATTGGTGATGTTGACGGTGATGGTTACACCGATGCACTGGTCGCTGCACCGTTTTCTACGCACCAAGACGTGGCGAATCGCAGTGGCACAGCATGGCTGTATTTTGGCAGTGAAGATGGTCTTGAGCCAACGCCCCTTCGATTGAATGCGTTTCCCGAGTACAGTGCGGTGGACTTTTTGTGGAGTGTGGCAGAAGCCGGTGATTTTAATGGAGACGGCATCGATGATTTTGCAATTCTCTTGCGTAGCGATGAGCGCAGTGCCTCTCTAAACGGTGATAATTTTGATGAACCTGCGGGTTGCCCAGGGCGTCTTGGAGATGCCGGGGGCGTTTACGTGTTCTTGGGAGGGACGCGCGAGTCAGTGGGGACGTCGCCAGCCTTTGCATATTGGGGGGGGCAAGGCGGGGTCTCTCCAGAAACACTCGCCTTTGGCGGTGATATTAACGGAGATGGTTTCGACGATCTCATCCTCGGCGGTCATCGCTGGGACCAAGGAGGCAACGATGTCGGTGCCATCGATGTCATCAGTGGTCGGGCACGAACTGATCAAGACCGTATTCAAGTCATTTGTTTTCCGCTTCTACGCCATATCGGGAATGAAGCTGGCGGCAATCTAGGTTTGGCGGCGACGACGCTTGGCGACCTCAACGGGGATGGGTGCGATGATTTTGCTGTTGGTGCTCAAGCGGAAGCAGCAGGAGGTCCAGCGCGTCAAGGGATTGTGTGGTTGTTCCAAGGAGCGGGCGGACCTCAATGCCCGACCGACTTTTCGGTGGTTCGTTTACAGACGAATGAAAGTCAATCCCGATTTGGATGGTCCTTGGATGCAAGTGACATTGATGGGGACGGTATTTCAGACTTGATGGTTGGCGCTTTCAATCGAGTGTCTGATGGCTCGGCCCGAGGAGGTGCGTGGTTTTTTAAGGGCACTGACCTAACAAACTTGAGCTTTGTTCCGCTTGTTGAAGCGCTTGGCAATCCGCCCGCCACTGTCAACCAGGATATCATCGGACAGTTACTGACGGGGGAGTTTGTGAACTCAGAGTTTGGTCGAGCTGTCGCCATTTCTGGAGACGTGATCGCCGTTGGCAGTCCATCGTCTTCGGTGGGCGACATCACGCCTGTTGGTTTAGTGCACTTGTACCGATTTGATCCGAACACCGAGAGTCTCATCGAATTCGGACTAATGGTCGGCGAGGTGGCGAGACCAGGAGGGCGGTTGGGAGAGCGTCTATCTGGTCACCCTGAGACTACGGGTCGCTTCATGACGAGTGGCACCTGGGGTAATTCATCGGGTCTGGACAATGGGTCGGTCTACGAGTTGTCCGTGCAGTAGATTCATTAACTCGCTCATTCACTCATTTGCTTGTTGAATCCTTCCGGATGTCTTCGTGGCATGGGTGGGCAGTATGACCATGATGAACTAATTCTGATGATCAGCCGCTCGGCAAACGTCATATTTGTTACGAAATTCTTAATTCTCATCGCTCCAACATGATATTCTTTAGGTCGGGATGTTCAGGGGGGATTGATGACACGCTTTGGTGACTTCACACTGGAAGCTGAAATCGGTGATGGCGCAGCCTCACGGGTTTGGTCTGCCGTGCACGAGCCATCGAAGAGCAGAGTCGCGATCAAATTCTTTAATCAATTGAGCAAGAGAAGCACGACGGAGCATTTATTCAGGGAGATCAGACTCGTCGCTCAAGCGTCACATCCTCGCATTGTGAAGGTCTTTGGATATGGGCAAAGCACATCACAAACGGTGATGCCAGATGGCACAACATGCCCCAAAGGCCAGGTTTACCTAGTGATGGAAATGGTTGAGCGCGGAACGCTCAAGCCTCTTCTCGGTCAAACGACATGGCAAGAAACCCGTCAAATTCTTTTGGATATTCTCAGTGGTCTCGCCAGAGTTCATGCTCGCGGGATCGTCCATCTCGACCTCAAACCTGGGAATGTCTTAATGGCCGAGCGTGGTGCGGTGCTTTCGGATTTTGGTATCGCACTCGCAACTCAGCAGAACGTGGCGTCTCTAGCCAGAAACTCCGGATCGGAGGCGTCGAAGCTAGCGATTGTAGGGACGCCACACTTTATGGCTCCAGAGCAGTGTGTTTCCGCAGCCAATTTGTATGGACCATGGACAGATCTGTATGCAGTGGGGTGCATTGCTCACAGCCTCGTCACCGGGAAGCCGCCCTATAGAGAAAAAGAAGTTGTCGATGTGTTGATTGCCCATCGGAAAAAAACAATTCCTCGTTTGGAGGATAATTATCTGGTGCCAGTTGGATTCGACCAATGGTTGGAAAAGCTATTGGCGAAACCATGGCAGCAGAGATATCTATGGGCACAAGACGCCAGAGCTGATCTCCTTAGACTGGGTCGCCCCTCCGGACAGGCTCGGAGTGCGCCGTCAATTTCAAGTTGGACGGAGCCGACCATGCTATCCAATGAGGGAGTCTCGGATGAGACGATGATCGATCTCATTGTCATGCGAGACGAAGCTCGGACCGGAGTGATTCCATTAGCGTCTGAACAACCACGCGTTCAATCAGAGTGGGCGGAAGAGTTCATTGACTTGGGAGGGGCATCACCGCTTAGTGGTTTCGGGCTTGAATTGATCCAATTCGAAACGGCTCATATTGTTGGGCGACTTGAAGAGCGTCGATTGTTGTGGCGCAACTTCGCATTCGCAGCTCAAAAACGCAGAGTGAGTACGACCGTCCTGCGAGGCAGACCAGGCACGGGTAAGTCCGTTCTCGCTGAATGGTTGTGTACAACGACTCATGAAACAGGTGTCGGGCACTATCTTCAAATTCGGCATTCTAGAGATGCACGTTCAGAATCGGGCATTCTGACGGCCCTTAGAATTTATTTTGGTATTCGAGAAAAGGTTGATCTCTTAGAGACGATCGCTGAGCGATTAGGGCTTCCACAAGATGATATTCTTTGCCAAACGCTGCGAACACTTCTCGCTGATGCCGATGCTTCCACCGGCTTTGACAAGGCTGTTATCAGTCATCAAGAGCGTCAGCACTTATTGTGTCGATTGCTGATTCATATCTCAGAACTGAGAACATTGATTGTTCACGTTGACGATGCTCAATGGGGCTTTGGCAGTTTGCGTTTACTGTCGACACTCATTTCGATGCAGCCCAGGGCAAGGATCCATTTTCTGATTACCGTCAATAATGATGAGTTAGATGATGACTCAATTGCGACCAAAGAATTGGGCTCTATCTTGGCTGGTCGATACATCAGAATGGTCGAGCTTGGTCCCATGTCAACTGAAGATTGTGCATCTTTTGTGGCATCAAAAGCAAAAATGTCGGCAGATGAAGTTTCGGAATTGGTCAAATTGAGTGAAGGGAATCCCTTATTCGTACGAGAGTTTCTCTTAAGTCGTCTTTCGGTTGATCTTCGTCGCGAAAACTCTGGCGCTACAAGCATGAAAAAGCTCTGGAGGCTGCGTGTTGAGCAGTGGTTGCCGACCGCTCCCGAGGGTACAGTACTCGCGTTACAATGTGCCGCCGTACTAGGCTCCACCGTGGTGCCGGCGGAGTTAACGGAACTTTTTCAGACCGCGGGAGGAGAGCAAGACATCTCTCGGATCATCAGTTCTGGCATCGAAAGTGGTTTCTTGAATCTAGAGCAAGATGAGTCGTTTTCCTTTGTACACGGTGTCTTTCGTAATGCCGTTCTGGAAATCGCTAATGAGTCCAATCTACGTGAATCGTTGAGTCGGATGGCGGGAGAAATGCTTGAGCGGCATCATAGTAAAGACCATGTTCGGTTGGCGAATTATTACCAGCAGGGTGGCGCCGCTGAAGCAGCGAGCCGACATTGGGGGTTTGCTGTAGAGCATTTCAGGCAAGTTGATGATTATCCCTTGATTCGCTGGGCTTTGACGCAATGGACTGTTGTGATGCGCGAGCGGCATGTTCATTTCAATGACCCTCAATGGTGGAAGCTTGTCATGTATTGGGCGGCGACCGACCGGCAGCAAGGACACGTTGATAAAGCCCTCAAGCGCATAACGCGACTCAAGAAGCGAATTGAGGGCATTGATTCGGAGTCGCCGATGCTCGTCTCTGTTGGTTTGAATTTAGCAAATTGTCGCCAGCGAGTCTTTGGGCCTGGAAGCATCCAAGCGGAATTGAATGAAACGCTTGAGCTTGCGGAAAGGGTTGCGCCTGAATTAGTCGTTGAGGTCCTCGTAACCATTGCGAAGGATCTTAAGCTTTCTGGGAAATATGGCGAAGCTGAGAAACTTTACAGGGAGGCTTTGGACCGTCTTGGTGAAAGCGAAGAGCACATTCGGTTGAGGGCGGGAAGTCATGTTAGAGTTGGCGATTGTCTCTCACGTAGAGAGCGATACGAAGAAGCGCTGATCGAGGTTAAGAAGGGCGTGAAGCTCGCTCGTCGAAGCAATTCGCCTCACTTGCTTGGTGATGTTCTCAACCTTTACGGCGAAGTTCTACGCACGAGTGGATATCTCGAACAAGCGGAGTCAGCCTATCGAGAAGCGGCCGAATTAATGATGAATATTGGTTCAGTTACGCGGTTCATTGTTCAGGCGAACTTGGCGATTGTTTTGCAGTTGCGTGGGGATTTTGCGCAGTCTCGGCGCATTGTTGAAGCCCTTTTGAGACAACGTCGAGGACATTCTTTCCAGCGTGAGCAGATGGCATTTAATGCGTTATTGTTGCCAAGCCTGGTCGTGGACGATGATTTTGAACGCTTTGACCGGACCATCAGAGACTTGGAGGCAACTTACGCCCTTGATTGGGGAGAGTTTGACATTGGTCAAGCGGCTTATCGTGCCGCAACTAAACTGCAAAATAAGGGAGAGGTCGAACGCGCTGTTCGAACGTTTAAGTTAGTGGAAGATCAATACAGGAAGCTGGGATTGAAAGAGCCGCTCTCTCAGGTTAGGCAAATTATCAATGATTTAGTTGCGGGAGAAAATGGAATAGAATAACCAGCATTTAATGACATTGCTGTGTGAGTATTCGTCCGTGTGTAGCATTCTCCTGTCATTTCAAACCTCCGAGTTATGGTCATGGCAACTTGCTGCGAATCGTGATGAATGGCTCGCTCGCCCGAGTGCACCACCAATGGTCTTGAGTCGTTCTCCGCGCATCGTGGGCGGTAAGGATTTAGAAGCGGGCGGAACATGGTTCGCCATCCAACCCACCGCGCACATGTTTGCGGGACTGACGAATCGTCGTTACGGATCTGACCCAGAATGGCGTGGTGAGGTAAGTCGAGGACTACTCATCACCGAGATTTTAAAGGCACCCACAGCACGTCGGGCGTTGGATCGTTTACAGACACTCCTATCAGAAACGTCCGTTAATCATTTTATGATGCTCATTGGAGATGCTGATACGTTGCATTACGTCGACTATGATTCTGGGCGACTGACCATGGACGAGTTGAGTCCTGGGCATTATGTACTGAGCAATACCCCTCTTGCAGATGGTGAAACGACCAAAATGAGGTGGCTCAAGCACCTGTTGATTGAAGAGCTTTCCGTAGAGCCTCATGCGTTCGTTAAACGGGCGCAAACGACTCTGGCTAAGGAGACCCTCCCATCAAGGGGAACCCCAGATAGTCCAGCGACTTCGCTCGACGCGTTGAATGTTCGATCGCCCGCATACGGCACGTGTTCTTCCGCAATTGCTGTGTGTCATGTTAGAGACGGAATTCAGTACTTGGCTACGCGTGGTAATCCATCGGACTATCCTTTTGAAGATGTGTCGGTGTTGCTGGTAGATATCGAGGGGCGAGATGTCTGATTTCCTAAACGAGAGGGTTCATCGACTGCCAACGCTTGGTCTTGGTGTATCGAGTGAGTATGGTGCGTTCGCTACATCGAATGGTCTTAACCTCGAGGAACTCTACAATCGTTTCCCACATTTTGCCCAATTTCTTGAGGTGGGCGTTGAGAGAGCACTAGGTCTTGACGATGATACTCGGCGTTGGGTCGAACGTCAGGGCAAGACCACCTATCACTTCCTCGATGTTAATCTCGCTCGGCCGGATTTACTTGATGAGCAAGAGTTACTCGAGATTCGAAAATTGGCTGAAGACATGGATGCTGCGTGGGTGTGTGGTGATGCAGGTATGTGGTACTTCGGTGACCAGCATCGACTCCAAATGACTCTTTTACCGCCCATTTTGACAGCGCAGTCGGCGAGTTGCTATGCGTCGAGTATCAAGCGATGTCGACAGGTAATTGGAAAAGAAGTCTTTCCGGAAAATCCGCCAGGGACCGTCTTTGCTGGTGATTTAGACCTTCTGACTTTTTTTGCAGACGTCTGCGAGCAAGCCGATAGCGGTATGCTCCTCGATGCTGCTCATCTCGCCATTTATCAGTCATTGGTCGGTCGTTCAGCGCTCGATGGTTTGGATGATTTTCCACTTGATCGAATCATCGAATTACATGTGGCAGGCAGTAGTTTGATCGATGTATCAGGTTTGCAGATTTGGAGTGACGACCATCGCCCTTCGGTGCGTTCGGAAACGTGGTCGATTGCTCAATTCATTATTGAACACGCCCCGAACCTTAAAGCAGTTGTCTTCGAGTGTGAGCGAAACCCCGTGGACAAGTGTATCCCGGGGTTTTCAAAAATTTATGAATTACTTCAATCGAGATTGAGTGGATGATGGATGCCCAACGGCTTCAAAAACTGATTCTATCCTTGATGCACGACCCGTCCTTCAGGTCTCGTTTGCAGAACAAGCCATCTCCATTTCTGCAGAGACGTGGCTGTACCCTTGAAGAGATAGAGCATGTGCTCTCTTTCGACCCGCGCCTCTACGAGGCAGACTCGCTTCGTTCAGATCGCATTTTGACTGGTCTTCTTGATATTTTTCCCGTGAGTGTTTGGTCAGCCTTACAGTCAGAGACGTTCCGACAGCTTCGGGGGTTCTTCAGAACGGACAGTTTTCACACAGTGCTTTGGGATGGGGGCTACGTGTTCGAGCGCTTTAGCTCGTATTTGGTCACCGAGATTGGGGCGGACGCATCCTTCGTAGCGCTAGAAAATGCGATTGAATCGGTTCGGTCCACGAAGGTCCCCGCGGATGAATGCAGTGAGCCAACGCACTACGTGCTTCACCCAAAGGTTCGACTTGTTACGTTGGAAGCGGGCGTATTCGATGCTTATCTTGCTGCTCAGGGGACGATTCAGCGTTCAACGCTGACAGGCGCTGAGTTCTTGCTGGAGATTGATGACGGTCCTTTAACAGTCCCTACAACCCAAGCCGACGAATACATCCTGGTTGAGTCTGCGGATGAACCACAGATTGGACCTATCTCGGGATCTCTTGCGTCTACGTTACTATTTTTGGAGTCATCGAGACGGCATGACCAACTGACTCAAAAACTGATCGATGAAGGGGCGGCTGAGCATGAATGTGACGAGTTAATCTCTCACTTTCAGGAGCATGGCTGGATCAAGGGGCAAGTTTTTACACCCTAGCTCTAAGTACTCAATAATTTAACACTTCCGATCAGTGTTGTCGTACCCCGATACAGAGATTATTTGAGTGTAGGTCGGTTTTTCCTTGAAGTTGACCATAAGGATCGAGGATACCACGTACCATTCCACGTATGGATTAACAAACGGAGATATGAAAACCATGTTGAATTCAATGAAACTGTTCTTGGTCGCGAGTGCATCACTCGCGCTTTTCGCCTGTAGCAGCGACAGCGGTAGCAGCAAGAAAGGCTCACAAGAAGCCTGTACCGCAAATGCTGAATGTGCTTCAGGCATCTGCGCTGTTGTATCGACAGGCTCCGCTGAGGGGATTTGTGGCCCAGCGAGTGACGCGTGCAACCCTGCTTGTGCTGAAGGTTCGGCTTGCGTTGCAGTCGTAGGCGGCGGTGGCGCATGCTACCCGACGCTTTCCGGTCCGACCGCTCCTCAGGGCGGCGAAGGTGGCGAGCCAAATACTGGCGGTGCTGCCGGTCAGGGTGGCTCTGACGTTGGACAGGGCGGTTCTGCAGGGTCAGAGAACACTGGCGGTTCTGCAGGTTCACAGAACACTGGCGGCACTGGTGGCGGCAATGGTGGAAACACAGACCCAGGTCAGCAGCAGTGTGTTGACATGATCAGCTGCTTCAACGCATGCCCAGATGACGCTAGCGGTCAGGCATGTGTCCAGAACTGTTTCGAGACGGCAACGCCAGAAGCTCAGAATCGATACCAGGCGATCCTTGGCTGCGCTCAGGCTGCAGGCTGTACTGGTCTTGACGGAAGCATCGACCAGACCTGCTTGAATGAAGAATGCTCTGCGGAACTTGAAGCATGCTTCGGTCCAACTGCAGAGCCGATGGGTACCCTTGACTGCAACGATTACCTTGGATGCTTAAACAACTGCCCAGCTGACGACGATGGCACCTGCCGATTCGACTGCACTGAAGCTGCAAGCCCAGAAGGTTACGACACGTTCAATGCTGTCGTCGGATGTCTCCAAGACAACATGTGTTTCAACGCCAATGGTGGCGCTGACAGTGCATGCCTTGAGCCGGGTGGTGTTTGTGCCATGGCATGGGAAGCTTGCGTTGGACCAGCTGCGATGCCAATGGGTACTGGTACTTGCCAGGACTTCGTACAGTGCTTCACTGGCTGCCCGCAGGGCGACGGTGATTGCGTAAATGCCTGCGTTGAAGCAACCAGCCCAGAAGGCTACGACGATTACAACGCCGTCATTGAGTGTGGTCAGACGAACATGTGTTTCGACGACGCGGGTAACGGAGACCAGGCATGCTTTGACGCAAACTGTGCCGCTGAGCAGGTACCTTGTTTCGGTGAGCCACTCGTGCCAATGGGCGACGGTGACTGCATCGCATTGACAGCATGCCTCGACGCATGTGACCCAATGGCGGCTGATAACCGCGAGACGTGCGTACGTCCATGTGTTGAGGCGTCAAGCCAGGCAGGCTTTGATAACTTGAACGCTCTTCAAGAGTGTATCACTAACTCAACAGACGCTACTGGTGCACCATGTCCAGACCTTGCGTGCGTGCAGACTGCATGTAACGCAGAAGCCGGACTCTGCTACGCTGACGGAATGATTCCTGCTCCGTAAGGAATCTAACCAACGCCTCACGCATCGCGTGAGTTGAAAAAAGAAAGGGTGGATGGCACTGTGCCATTCACCCTTTTTTTTTGAGAATGAAGTCATGAACGACATTTTTCAGCATTTTCTATCTCGACGGTTTCTCCAATTCTGTTCCGTTGGCGCGAGTGGTGTCTTTGTGAATCTGGGCATACTGGCCGCGCTTGATGGTTTCGGTTTACATCGCTTGATCGCATCAGCAATTGCCATCGAATGTTCGATTCTGTCCAATTTTGCTGCCAATGAATTTTGGACGTTCAGAGATCGTGCAGGGCGAAGTGAGAGACTATCTCGAATGGTACAGTTCCAGTTGGTCTCTCTTGTGGGCGCTGCGATACAATTCTTGGTGTTTATGCTGTCCTTCTTCGGGGCCTCGATACTGATTCAGAGTTCGAGCGTTAACATCATTGACAGCGGAGAAGGGCAATCAATTTTTACTGCTTTGATGAGATTCATTTCAGCGCCTCCAGACCTTGGCTATGTAATGTACGTTGCACAACTGCTCGGCA
>JBMYRY010000041.1:0-11148 GCA_049602795.1 Bradymonadia bacterium | reverse complement strand
CGCATATCTAACCGAGTTCACCGCCGCGGATCTAGAGGGAATGAATCAACGAAAGAGTCGTCTTGAATCGGTCGTCGGCAGCTTTTGGAAGTGGAACAAAAATAATCACTTCCGCCTCGGTGCAAACATTGCCATTGATTATACCGTGCAACCGCTTCAACCCCAATACGGGTTGTATTCACAATTTGAGTTTCAACAGGAGATTGTTGGGGTGAAAACGTTTGCTAGAGGGGAAGTCCGTTATTTTCCAACTGAACTCCAGCAACTTGCCTCACAACAACTTCAACTCTTTGGCGATGCAGAAGTCGGCTTCCTCCTCCCTCTTTGGCGCAGCTTATCCATTCGAAGCTACCTAGGCGGTTTTTTCTATCAGTCAGATCCCATATATAATCGAGCGCCCGGTCTAAACTTGAGAGGTGGTTTCGCACTCAATTTTGACCACATCATTCCCCTCTAAACAAAGGAGTCTCCCACAATGAACCCCCAGAAAAAGGTCGCTGTGATCACCGGTGCGTCCTCTGGTATCGGTAAGGCAACCGCTATGCATTTGGCTGAAAGAGGCTACCGCCTGTGTCTGACCGCACGCCGAGAATCGCATCTGGAGGCTCTTGCCCACACATTGGGTGCGACCACCGAGGTGCTCATTCAACCCGCAGATATTCGCAACGGTACAGAGCTCGGTTTCGTCTTTGACCGTGTCGTACAAGAGTGGGGCACGCTAGACGTTTTAGTGAACAGCGCCGGGCTCGGTCGGGTTGCCCCATTAATCTCAGGGGACGTTAACCACTGGAAAGAAATGTTTGACGTTAACGTGATCGGTTTATCGGTCGCAACGCAGCATGCCATTCGCGTCATGCGAGATACGACCGACAGAGGGCTCATCATACATATCTCCTCAATGTCTGGACATAGGGTCCCGGAAGGCACCGGCAGTATGTACAGTGCCACTAAACATGCCGTTAAAGCGCTTACGGAAGGTCTACGACGAGAACTCCGAAGTCTCAATAGCGGCATCCGTGTCTGCGCGATCAGCCCAGGCTTCGTCGAGACAGAATTCGCCGAAGTCATGACAGGGGATCCAGCAGCAGCCCAGGCGCTTTATAGTCGATTCAAATGCCTTAGCGCCGCTGATGTGGCTCAAAGCGTTGGTTGGCTCATCGATACCCCTGAACATATGCAAGTACACGACATTCTAATGCGCCCCACTCAGCAGGTGAGTTAAGTTTACTCTTCAAACGCACTCATGGGCGGGCATAAACACATTGGGTTTCGGTCTCCAAAAGCATTATCGACTCGACGCACTGGGGGCCAATATTTCGACTGCTTGAGCCAGTTTGCCGGATACACTGCCTCTTCACGGGTGTAGGGATGTGACCACTCCGATGCTGCCACCTGTCTCGCCGTATGCGGGGCATTACGTAATGGATTGTCATCCTTTGGATAAACCCCCTTTTGAATTGAATCAATTTCACGACGAATACTGATCATTGCATCACAAAATCGATCCAGTTCGGCTTTGCTTTCGCTCTCCGTTGGCTCAATCATTAATGTACCGGCAACCGGCCAAGACATGGTTGGCGCGTGGAAGCCATAATCCATTAGGCGCTTTGCAATATCATCCACCGATACATCGGCATCAGCTTTGAAGGGTCGACAATCAATAATGAACTCATGAGCTACACGTCCACTTTCTCCCCGATAAAGAATCTCGTAATGCTCAGCGAGCCTAGCCGTCATGTAATTGGCTGAGAGGATCGCATCCATGCTCGCTTGCTTAAGACCCGACCCGCCCATCATCAAAATATAGCTCAACGGGATCGGTAAAATCGATGGACTACCGAAAGGTGCTGCTGAAACCGGACCAATCGCATGCTCACCGCCGACCGACTCTTCAGGGTGACCTGGAAGAAAAGGTGCAAGTTTATGATTCACCGCGATAGGACCCATACCGGGACCACCACCACCATGTGGAATGCAGAACGTCTTATGAAGATTCAAATGACACACATCTGCGCCCATATCGCCCGGACGACAGAGACCAACCTGTGCGTTCATGTTTGCCCCATCCATGTAAACCAATCCGCCATTGTCATGAACAATTTGGCACACTTCTTTGATGGACGCTTCAAACACGCCATGTGTAGATGGATAGGTGACCATCAATGCCGACAAGTGTTCGCGATGAGTCTCAGCACGAGCCTTTAAATCTGCGACATCAATATCTCCGCGATCGTTACACCTTACCGGAACCACCTTCATACCCGCCATTACAGCACTTGCGGGATTAGTCCCATGCGCTGACGTGGGAATGAGGCAGACGTTTCGTTCAGTGTCACCTCTTTGCATATGATAGGCGCGAATCGTCAAGAGCCCCGCATATTCACCTTGTGAACCGGCGTTTGGCTGAAGCGACACCGCTGCAAATCCAGTAATCTCCGCGAGCACATTCTCCAAGTCTTCACAGAGTTCTAGGTAACCTTGACGTTGATCAGACGGAGCAAATGGATGAATACGCCCAAATTCCGGCCAAGTGATGGGTAACATTTCCGAAGTCGAATTCAGTTTCATCGTACAGGAGCCAAGCGGAATCATTGACGTCGTGAGTGAAAGGTCTCGTTGCTGCAAACGATTGAGATAACGCAGCATTTCATGTTCACTCTGATATCGATGAAAAACCTCGTGCGTTAGGTATTCAGTTTCCCGTGCGAACCCCTTGGGCACGGTAATGGGCTGAGTATAGTCGAGCGTATTCACGTCTAGACCAAAAACCTCTGCGAGGCGCTTTAAATCATCCACTGTGGTCATCTCATCAAGAGAGATCCCGATATATTGATCGTCAAATCGGCGTAAATTGATAGACGCCGCCTGTGCCTCGGCAAGCACCGCATCTACCGTATCGGTTTTGACCTTCAGTGTATCGAAATGATGGGCATTTTCGATCTCATAACCGCCTTGCTCAAGCGCTTTCCGAAGACATGTCGTCAGCCCCAAAATTCGCGATGCTATCCGTTTCAGTCCTTCCGGACCATGATACACCGCATACATGCCGGCCATGATTGCCAAGAGAACCTGGGCAGTGCAGATGTTGCTCGTAGCGCGATCCCTACGAATATGCTGCTCACGAGTCTGAAGCGTTAATCGATAGGCCGGACGATCATCAACATCCTTGGATACACCAATGATTCGACCCGGCATTTGGCGCCTGAAATCGTCACGAGTAGAAAGAAAACCAGCATGAGGGCCACCCGCGCCTAAGGGCACACCAAATCTTTGACTATTCCCAATGGCAATATCGGCACCAAAGGCTCCAGGTGCCTCGAGCAAGGTCAGAGCCATGAGGTCACATGCGCAGGTCACGAGCACCTTGTTTTCTTGTGCTGATGCACAGAACGCACGGTAATCAACAATCTCTCCACTCGTATCTGGATATTGAATCAACGCGCCAAAATACGGTTTTACCCCCCACTCGACGGCGCTCGCATCACCAATCTCAATTTCAATGCCCATGGGCACGGCACGCGTCTCCAAAACGGCAATCGTCTGAGGGTGACATTTCTCCGAAACGAAGAAGACATTCCTCTTCCGCCGAGCGACACCATAGCTCATGGACATTGCCTCGGCGGCAGCCGTCCCTTCATCCAGAAGCGAGGAGTTAGCCATGGGTAATCCCGTCAAATCAGCAATCACCGTCTGAAAGTTGATCAGGGCTTCCAGTCTACCTTGAGAAATCTCGGCCTGATACGGTGTGTATTGAGTATACCAACCTGGATTTTCGAGAATGTTGCGCAACAGGACCGGCGGCGTGATTGTATCCGAGTATCCTTGTCCGATCATGGAGACCATTACTCGATTTTTCTGAGCATAGGCTCGCATTCGTTCGAGAATGACGCGTTCGCCTTGAGGTGCCTCCAAAGCCAACTCAGAAGAGAGTAGAATCGAAGAAGGTACCGTTTGTTCAACGAGAGCCGACTGTGACTGAGCACCGCAGGCGGCTAGCATCACTTCTCGATCCGCAGTTGTTAGGCTCAAATGTCTCGGTAAAAAGGCGTCGGCCGACCTGAGTAATTCATCAAGCTGATAACTCATCACACACTCCGTATTGCTCCGCTCAATTTGGGCGGAACATAACGGAATTATTTCTGGATTTCAGGTCGAATCGACCAAGGACGGTCTTTTTTTCTCGGGCACGCGGTCTCACTCATTCGATTCATGCAGTTTGAATCTGATGCTCGCCGTCGGAGGGTTTTTTGAGTAACTGGGACGCAATGCCAACAATCAAATAAAACAAGCAGAGCCCCAGATGGTATTCAGGATACAATTGGAAAGGCGTAATCAGATAAATAGCAATCACGTTCGCTGCTTGAAATAGGTTAATCGCTCGATTCTTGCGCGCTTTGAGTTTTGGTAATCTCACATTGCTAACCATCGCCACAGCGCACACAATCCAAGCGATTGGGGCCCACTCGATCCACAGTTCAATCCAGCCATGATTACGGGCTACCAAATAACTACTCGCGAGCAATGCGCCAACCAAAGTTGTGGGAATGCCAATAAACACACCATCATCATCACCAGAATCTACGTTGAATCGAGCAAGTCGAGCCGAATTAGCAACAATGAACAGGCCCGCCACCACCAACGGTACCGTAAAGATCTCCGAGCTAGGCTGCGAAGAAGCGCCGAAGTATAACAGCGCTGCAGGAGCAATACCGAACACCACGAAGTCAGCAAACGAGTCGTACTGTACACCAAACTCTGAGGTCGCATTGAACAAGCGAGCAGCAGTGCCATCCAATTTATCTAGAAGAACCCCCCATAGAATCATCCACGCCGCGAGTTCTAATTCACCTCGTGCTGCCAAGGTGAATGCATACACTCCAAAAAGCATCGATACAGCGGTAAACGCATTAGGAATCAAATATTTTAGCTTACTGGTCATACTTCGCCCTACGTCACTGTACTCGGAACTCAACGCGTCGGTTGCGCGTGTGTGCTTTCTCATTATCTTCGTAATCATCGAGTCTTTCTTCGCCATAGCTCATGATGACGAGTCCCGTTGCATCGGCGCCTAACTCAATGAGATAGGCTTTTGCTGCGAGGGCACGCTTTTCGCCAAGCGCTAAATTGTACTCCGTACTACCACGGCTATCGCAATGACCTTCAATGACAGTCTTTGACTGAACGTCTTTGCTCTTAATTCGCTGAGCATTACGCTCCATCTTCGCTTTAGACAGGTCAGTCAGTACTGATGCATTGAAGCCAAAATAAACCGTTTCCATATCTCCAGAGACCTCCGGTTCAGGGGTCTCTTCTGCACCACTTTCAACAAAACTCTCGGTACTGACAGTATCTGCCTTAGGACGCTCGCATTCTTCTTTTCGTCCTTCAGCTTTTTCGGATGCAGCTTTTGCCAACTTCTGGGCCGCTAGCGCTGCTTGCTCTGCCTCATCATATTTTTCTTCTTCAGCAAGTTTCTGTGCCTTGGCCACCATTTTCTCTGCAGCACTGTACTCTTCAGGCGCACATTTTTTGGCTAATGCTGCGCCTGAAAGTGCCGTTTCAGCGGCGTTTAGAACCTCAGTTGGTCGGCCGCCACACCCAATAATGAATATCCCCAGAGTGATCGTCACAATGCGTACTGTCTTCATGTTTGCCCCCTATTTGATTCATCGACCCCAAGAAGGCGTAAGATAAACGCCATCTCGCGTGCTTAATTTTCTTTGAAAACGCCCGTCCGGATTCGAGAGATACAACTCTGACCGACCTGAACGTGTAGATGTAAATGCAAGGTAACGCCCATCAGGTGACCACGTCGGCTCCTCGTTATTACCTTGATTCTGAGTCAGGCGAGTCATAGCAGAGTCACTTACCCGAACGGTGAAGATGTCAAAAACATTGCGCTCATCACGGGCTGTGAAAGCAATGAGGTCACCATTAGGACTCCACGCAGGTGTCTGATTATAATCCCCCTGAAAAGTCAGGCGTTTCGGCTGCGTCCCATCTGAATTCATCACCCAAATTTGCGGCGAACCATGACGATCGCTCACGAACGCAATCTTTGAACCATCGGGAGACCAAGATGGGCTCGTATCAATGCCCCATGAGTTGGTGAGTTTCTTAATAACCGCCCCCGTGTCTGGATTGAGGAGGTAAATTTCAGGGTTACCGTCCTTACTCAAGGTAATCGCCAATGCGTCGCCTTTTGGACTGAGCGCAGCCCCCGTGTTGAGTCCCTTGTAGCTCGATACCGGCTTCACCTTCCCGTTTACCAACTCATATAAATCCGGTCGTCCAGATCGAAAGCTGGTAAAATACAAACGGTTGGATGCCAAACTCGGAAGCAAATTCAACCCCCCCTTTCGAGTCAGTCGAACCTCTTCAAGACCATCTGCCGATACCATATAGATCTCTTTACCTCGCTTAGACCGTTTGACCACAGCCAGCCGGCTTGAAAAAACTCCTTTCTGTCCGGTAAAGTGACGGATTACTTCATCAGCAAACAGAGTCGTATACCGTCGAATATCTACCGATGAAACGGGTAGAACTTTTGGTTTATCAAACGGACTCTCCAGGGTCACTCGCTGCTCAGTGGCCACGCTAAATAAGCGCATATCAATGACGACAGACTGCTTGCCAACTTTAGTCCCTTTGATTTCGTAGCTGACCTTCAAAATGGCTTGGGCACCTACATTGAAATAATCCGCAAAACGAGGCGCCATACCCTCGCCTGTGGAATCGTGCATTAATCGATCTCCTGGTATGAGTTCGAAAAATCCGGACAAGCCCAAATCACGATACAAGGTTTGTTCGATCGACTCAGTGATGCCTTGGGTATCTATCTGGCTGCCAACCTTTACAGCTGGCGGCAATGCGATTTTCAATCTACTCGTACCACTAGCGCTGACATCCACTTCTACCCCGGATGAAGGCTGAGCGTGAGGTTGCGTCCAAAAAAAGCTCAATGCGAGTAGACACACAAGTGGCGTGAATTGACTGTTTATCCTCATAATGTGGGCCTCATATTCGTCGTTATTCCATGTTTCATAATTTGTCTCAGATATGCCGTGTCTTTAGGCAATGGCAACCTGCCCGGCTTACCGGATCCGAAATAGTTGATTGCGTTGAGTGCAGCATGATCAAACAACTGCTGACCCGAAGACTTAATGATCTTCGGCTTACCGACAACCTTACCCTTTGAAGACACCTTAAAATGCACCTTGGTTTGCAAAGTGGCATGGATTCGACTGGGAATCACCTCTGGCACTTTCAAATGCGGTCTCAAGGCGGCACTTAATTCAAAAGCATACGTTAACTTAAGAGCATCAGGATTTTGTGACCGACCTTGAGCGTGACCCGCTTTGAATCCAATCTTGCGGTCCTCGACATCTGCTCGCTCATCCTCTATCTCATCATCAATCAAGCTCGAAAGATCACTCAGCTTTTTCTTCGGCTTTTTCTTCGGCTTTTTCTTCGGCTTTTTCTTCGGCTTTTTCTTCGGCTTCGGTGGCTTCTTTTTCTCAACCGCCTTGGTTTTCACTCGACGGCTTAAACTGACCGCCTTCTCCGGTTCCGGAGCTGCTGTCGCCCGCGCTTCAATTCGAACCAGCGCTTTCGGATCGGGCAACACGTCTCCAAGTTTAGCCATTTCTACAATGGAAGCCTCGACAATCAATGGTTCAGGTGCAGGAGGAGGCACAAATCCAAAAAGGGCAATCGCGCAGACGACACCCAGATGTAGTGACGCGGTAATTACACCGGCCTTAACCTTAAGTGACTTCTGCGTCGTCATGGCTGTTTCTTCTGTTCACTAGGCGAATTCGTCACCATTCCAATATTGACAATACCCGCCGTCTTGATATGAGCCATGACGTCAACAACGAAACCATATGCGAGCGCACGATCAGCGAGAATGAAGACTCTTCGTCCATCCTTAAGGCTCTCATTTTTGGAAAGCTTCTCGGACAAAGGGACTAAACAGTTTCCAAAGGTCGACGCATCCATTGGACAACGCGCCAACTCAGTTCGCCCTTTACCTAAATCCAAATGTACGCCTCGTTGACTGTCCAACAAAACCAGGGTCTTAAGCTCCGACTCTGCAACAGGCTGGGCGGTCGTCTGGGGTAAGTCGATATCTACGGATCGCTTGGACTCTTCGACAATAATAGGCGTGGTCACCATAAAGACCACCAGCAAAACCAGCATAACATCCACGAGCGGCGTCACGTTAATTTCGTTGATTGTCCCTCGGCCCTTGCCCGCATTCATTGCCATCGAAATCTACTCCAAGCTCCCTTACAGTGAATCCTCATAGTGTCGACGAACGAAGTTCAGATAGTCATTACTAAAATTGTCCATATCGGCTTCTAATTCCCGGATTTGCCCAGATAGCCAATTATATGCGATTACCGCGGGAATTGCGGCTATCAGCCCAATCGCCGTGGCAATCAACGCTTCGGCGATGCCGGGGGCCACAGTTGTGAGCGTGGCATTGCCCTGACGCGCAATATTTAAGAAGGACTCCATGATGCCCCAAACTGTTCCGAACAGACCGACGAAAGGAGCCGCACTCGCAGTAGTCGCCAAGAAGGACGTCCATGATTCTAATGCCATCACTTGTGCATTACGGCTTCGGCGAAGGGCACGTTCAATATTCTCGGTGCCTGCTACGCGGGTAGAAATCGTGTCACGCAGATTCGAAGTCCCCTGACTCGGACGCCTCAATTTTTCGAGTTCAGTTTGACCGGCCTGAAAAACCGATAATGTTGGACAGAGACCGCTTTCGCCACCATCCCCTAGATTCATGGCATTTTCTGTGCCGGGTCGATACCGGGACCAGATCTCATCTAGACTAGTGGCGTTCCAAAACTCATCCAAAAATGCCCGTGACGCGGTTCGGGCTTTTCTCAGCGCCAAAGCCTTATAACCAATGACCCACCAGCAAAGCACTGACATGAATAACAACACAAGAAGCACGAGTTGAACGACAAACGATGCCTTCAGCAACAACCCCGAGACGGAGATCTCTGAATCAGCAGTCACCGAGACGAGATGAACCCATACACTCTCCATCCAAAACTCCTTGTTCATTAATCATACGACAGGTAAGTCAAGGTATGACAAGTCCTACACTGTGTCAACAGGCACTGACGATGTTTAGCCCTTTAATTCTACCCGTCTGTGGTAAGGGAAGGCTCGTGCAACTGCGACCCCCAAGTCACAGATCTGTGACCCATAGGTACCCATTTCACGGGGTGTATGAACAAAATTGAGTGTCAAATGACCTCAAATCAACCAAAATTGAAGTGATTCATCATGGCATGGTCCTTGAAAGGGATTGGGGCAACGGCTCAAATTCTACGAAGGAAAACCCATGACTAGATTTACAATAAGATGGCTTGTTTACTCAACGTTGCTCATGGGAGGTCTCTCCCTGATCGGCTGTGGAGAGCACCTGGAAAGCGATCTTCCCCCAACAATGCCTGACAACCCTACGATTGCCGACAAAGAAAATTCGGACCCCAATGGCACCCCCGTTGACCGCATCACTGACAACCTGAATGTTGCAGTCGATGAACATCGAAAAGGCGTCGATGCATGGATTAACGTGACTCGGATCGATCGATCGGATGGTGAGACGAGGGTAGAGCATTTTGAATATGGGGATACCGCGAACCGCAAAGACTTTTGGCCAGCGAGCACCATAAAGATGTTTACTGCAACGGCTGGCTTAGAGTTGCTCACCGAGTGGGGATTTACGATTGATGCGGTCGCAACATTCTACTACCAAGATCAGGATGGAGAATGGATAGAAGATACATCCATGTCTTTTCGTGAGTTAGTGCGCCGAACTTTCGACTGCTCTTCAAACATTACCTACACCTTGCTCCTCAGACTTGCTGGCGTTGATTGGTTAAACCAAACCTTCTTTCCCAAATACGGTATGACAAATACAGCCCTAATGCGTGGGTACATGCGTTCTACCGACCGCCCTTATGGCTATCAAATCTGGGTACCGCAGCGCATTGTAATTACCGACGCCGGTCGAACCGTTGAGCGCATCCACACCTATAGCGGGATCAGCCACGCCGAAAATGCAGGGTGTACCGTATGGAACGGTTCAGGTATGGGAAATTGCTCAAGCCCTCGTGACATGTCAGAACATCTGCGTCGTTTGATCATGCATAATGAACTGCCAGTCAATGAGAGGTTTGATATCCGAAATGACCTAATGGACTGGTATAGAGGGGACGGTTCGGACCTCGTGCTGAACAATATTGCAGGTGATGACTGCGGTGGACCCGTCCTTGACGGCGTGCGGCAGGTATTTGATTCACCTCAATTGTACCACAAAGAAGGTCTTGTGAGTGAATACAGGGGTTCCATCCATTACGTCAAAGATGAACCAACTCAGACAGAGTATGTGGCCGCGATTATGCTCAAATCGCCCAGTGCTCAGCTACTCGCAAAGATCACCGAAGAGGTCGCACGAGTGATGAGGGACGATGGTAATTATGTGCATCTAGGTTCCTTACGAGACTACGTGAATCCCGTTCAAGCAAATCTCGTCATTCAATCCAAGGAGCCTGGGACACTGAAGGTTAGGTTGAAACCTTATCATCTTGACCCCTATGCGCCCGAAGGCTGGTTCACTCCATCCGGGTTTGATGTGTCGATCGTGCCCGGACTCAACGCGTATGCGCTCGAATCGGGGTGCCAAGATGTGGAGGGCACCTATCATGTTCAAGCCACTCTCGAAGATTCAACCGGTGCGCCCACAGCTCAATCGGATCTTCACTACGTAATCATCGAAAATGATGGTCGATGTTCTCAATATTGAACCGGTAAACTACCGTGATAGGGCATTCGATCTCTTTGCGTGAACACAGAGCGAATGGTGGTTAGCCGACTGCCCGTGATTGGAATTGAGTTAACGGCGCTGGCTTACTTACAAGACCGCAGATCGGACTTTCATTGATGCGGTCTAAATCCCCCTTCTCGATACTGAAATCAATTCGAATACCACTTGTCTCGGACAGTGATCGCAACGCCTCAGCGCAAGCCACCTCCCAATGCGACAGTGGCATTGGTCGATTAGGGTTTCCAACCACCATCAAGCGATTCAAGCCGAGTTTGGCAACCATAAATGCA
>JBMYRY010000040.1:0-11179 GCA_049602795.1 Bradymonadia bacterium | reverse complement strand
TCGGTCTTCAGTACGCTGTTCAACGCGCAGTCTTCAATGCACAAAGTTCAGAGCGAAACTTGGTTGCCGGTCCACATGTCCTGATCGCACTATACGCCATCGAAGATTGCCATGCTGCCTACTTCCTGCAAGAGGCTGGCGTTGAGCGACTCGATCTGATGGAGGATGTCTCCGCCCATCCGCTCAATGGTGAAGATGAGGATGACACCCCCTACTTCAGCGCAGGTATGGATGACGGCGAGGCAGATGGAGAAGCCGGAGAAGGCGTCAGTGGTAAAAAGGCATTGGACGAATTTTGCACCTTGTTGAACATCGAAGCTCAGGAAGGCCGAATCGACCCCATTATCGGACGCGAAGAAGAAATCAAACGGAGCATCCATGTGCTGTGCCGGAGACGAAAGAATAATCCGGTCTATGTGGGTGAAGCAGGGGTGGGGAAAACCGCCATCGCGGAAGGTCTCGCGAAGGCAATCGTGGAAGGCAATGTACCCAAGGCTATCGCAAACGTGAAAATCTTTGCGCTCGATGTGGGTAGTCTCATTGCAGGCACACGTTATAGAGGTGATTTTGAAAATCGCCTCAAGGCGGTCATCAAACAAATCGAAAAGATCGAAGGGGCGGTACTTTTCATCGACGAGATTCACACCCTCATCGGTGCGGGGGCTACTGGTGGGGGTGCAATGGACGCATCTACCATCATGAAACCGCTCCTGGCTCGAGGGAAGCTTCGATGCATTGGCGCAACGACGTGGAAAGAATATCGGTCTATTTTTGAGCGCGACCAGGCACTTGCGCGCCGATTCCAAAAGATTGAGATTAACGAACCGAGCGTTGAGGAAACAAAGGCGATTCTCAAGGGACTGCGACCAAAGTACGAGTCCTTCCACGATGTGGAGATTCATGATGAGGCCATTGGAGAAGCGGCCGAGTTAGCCGGCAGGTACATGAATGATCGATTTCTGCCGGACAAAGCAATCGATGTGATCGATGAAGCCTCGGCTGAAGTGCGACTACGAGATGAGCGGTTAGTAGACAAGCATGCCGTTGAACAAACCCTTGCGCGGATGGCAAGCATTCCTCCAAAACGAGTTGAGCGGTCTGACAAGGAACGGTTAGCCGGGCTAGAGACTGCACTAAAAACCAAAATTTACGGACAGCACGAGGCTGTGGAACAGGTATGTGCTGCAGTCAAGCTTTCGCGTGCTGGTCTTGGGAATCCCAATAAACCCATTGCGTCGTTTCTGTTCACCGGGCCTACGGGTGTGGGTAAAACTGAACTCTGTCGTCAATTGGCAAACGAGCTCGGCCTTGACCTCACGCGCTTCGACATGAGCGAATATATGGAAGCGCACACAGTCTCGCGATTAATCGGAGCACCTCCAGGTTATGTTGGCTATGATCAAGGTGGGCTACTCACGGACGCAGTCGCCAAGAAGCCGCACAGCGTGATCCTACTAGACGAGATCGAAAAAGCGCATCCAGATATTTACAACCTCCTTCTGCAGGTCATGGATCATGGCACACTCACTGATCACAACGGCAAAAAGGCGGACTTTAGAAATGTCATTCTGATCATGACAAGTAATGTAGGTGCCCGTGCACTTCAGAAGGGACGTCCCGGCTTTACGAGCGGTTCCGCTGTCCTCCAAGGTGACGATGATCCAGCCTACAAGCGCCTGTTCAGCCCCGAGTTCAGAAATCGTCTGGATGCGCGGGTGAGATTTGCGCCGCTTCCACAAGAGGTTATGAAGTCCATCGCGCAAAAATTCGTGAACGAATTAAATGCCAGCCTGACCGACAAGGGCGTCCAATTGGAACTGACACCCGGCGCAATCGCACACCTTGCGACGATTGGATACGATCCGCAAAATGGTGCTCGCCCCATGGAGCGAGTCATTCGAAATCACTTGAAGCGACCCTTATCAGAACAAATTTTGTTTGGGGCCCTAGAAGGTGGTGGTGCCGTGATCATCGATGTTGAAGATGAGCAGTTCGTGTTCAGCTATCCGGAGAAAAGTGCCGATCAGACTGCCGTAGAGAATGACGAGCCAGCACCATCTGAAGATGTAGATGCGTAACGGAGCGAGATAAAACTTACCCTAAGAAACGAAGCGAGACGTGTTTTCGGCCGTCAATTGGATAAATACACTTTCTAGGTCACCATCGGGCTGATTTGATAAGGCACGAATTTCGCTGGGTGTCCCCTGAGCAAGCAGACGTCCCTGAGCGATCATCACAATGTCATCGCACACCTCTTCAGCGACATCCAACGAGTGCGTGCTCAGTAAAATCGCCATGCCTTTTTCATGTGCTTCCTGTCTTAAAGTGTCTTTGAGTAAGCGAGCACCTTTTGGATCGAGTCCCACCATAGGTTCATCGACAACCATGAGCTTGGGCTCGCAAAGAAGAACAGAGGACATCACCAGACGTTGCTTCATCCCATGAGAGTAACTTTCGATTTCATGGTGCATGACATCCCCTAACCCAAATAGCGTCAACAAACGCCGAGCCTCCGACTCACCTCGGTCAAGGGGCAGTTGATATAAGCCTGCAACGAACTCCAAATACTCAAACGCTGTTAGCTTTTCGTACAAGTACGGGCGGTCGGGCACATACCCGACAATTCGCTTTGTCTCCACCGGGTTGTCGGCAACCGACATGCCATCAATGAGAATTGTTCCGCCTGACGGTTGAATAATCCCGGCAATCATCCGCATCGTCGTGGTCTTACCGGCTCCATTTGGACCCAAAAAGCCACACACGGTGCCCGCATCGACGCTCATACTCAATTCATTGACGGCTTGATGACTACCAAATGCTTTACTCACTTTATCAAGAACTAACATCGTCCCTCCCGGAGCAACTCATCCAAAGCCTGACACAGGGTGTCATAGTCTGACATCGTATTGTAGGGGGCAACAGAGATCCTCAAAACGCGATGAGGATAAGCTGGCCAATACGTGACTGGTACCTGAATCGAATAGCGCTGATTGAGTGCCTTTTGAAACGAGTCGATCTCTAAAGCCCCAACTTTGGCACCAATGGCATCAGGTAACCGGAAGGTTCTCATCCAGCTATCACCACCATGTGCAGCTAGGGGCGGCAAATATCTGCTAATCATGGTGTCTGCACGTTGCCTCAAATTCACAGTTTCTGCTCTCAAGGAGGCAATCCCATCGGGGTGTAAATTCGATACAAAATCGAGCGCCGTCGGGACAGACAGCCAAGCGGTGGGATCAAACGTACCCGGCCAATCAAAGAGCGCTGCCATATCTTGGTTCGTCTGTTGCTCATCAAAGCCGTGGCTAATACTGGTGGGTCTTAATGTAGGTCTGAACGCAGAGGCAGCATATACGAATGCGCTACCCTTCGGCGCACAACACCACTTATGAAGATTGCCCACATAAAAGTCGGGCTCAAGTCGACCTAAGTTCAAGTCCAGCATCCCGGGCGCGTGTGCCCCATCAATTAACGACAGAACACGTGCATTGCGACACGCAGCGACGAAGCCATCGGCGGGCAAGACCATGCCAGTGGCAGAGGTCACGTGATCCATCAGCGCTAACCGGGTTTTTGAAGTAAGTTGGCGCCTAAATGCGTCGAGGATCTCATCGGTTGTCCAATCTGGTTCGATCGCAAACACCCGCACCCGAAGACCGGTCCGTCGCGCCATGTAAAGCGCAATTTTGTGGCATGCAGGGTAGGTGTGATCGGTGACCAAAATTTCATCATCAGGCTGCCAATCGATGCTTGAGAGAATTGCATTTACACCTTCCGTGGTATTGCGAACCAGTGCCAATCCTTCAACAGACGTACCAAGAAATGATGCCAGATGTTGTTTCGTCTGAGCGAGCAATTCTGGATAAGCCTCGAGGAAAAAGGCGACCGGCTCTCGTTCCAATGCATCTTGTAATTGCCGTTGTTTGTCACGCACAACCGTTGGGCATGCCCCAAAAGAACCATGGTTCAAAAAGGTAACCTTTGGGTCAAGCGTCCAATGCTTACGCCGCCGTTGCCGTCCTGAGTCACCTGTCATTGATATCTACCGCCTCACCGTCAAGTTAAGACTCCGATCTATGCTCACCTACCTGTTGTACAATGGTGCCACAAACAATGACGCCTAAGGGATTAAAACGTGATTTCGCATTCGCGGGAGGGTGAATCATGTGATGCAGGGACAGATCGATTCTGGATATATTTAGATGCAACCGGCCCAACTATGACAAACCGATGGGCTCATTCGCTGGCTTAGAAAGATGATGACCATGATTGACCCAACATTCGAAAAGCATACCGAACGACTTGTTCTGCGGCTATACCGGCCAAGCGACTTTGACATGTGGAGAGACACCTATTCGAGTTTGCCCCAATCCAAAAATCGATGGGATCATGGACCCAAACCCATAGAGAAACTCACAGAAGCGGCCTTTCGAGAAGGCTTGGCGGAACAAGAAAAGGACGTGCGTGAGGATCGATTCTATCGCCTTAATGTATTTGAGAAAGACAGGGGTCAACTGATTGGCCAGTTTTCACTCATGGACATTTCTCGAGCAGTGTTCCAAAACGGCTATCTGGGTTATAGCATTTTGTCTCCATTCTGGAGAAAAGGGTACGGTAAAGAAGCCGGCGTTGCCACGCTGGATGTTGCGTTTAATACCCTCAAACTTCATCGGGTAGAGGCGGGTATTGAACCGCACAACAAACGCTCCATCGCGCTAGCAAAGTCGCTTAAGATGCGGCGGGAAGGGTTGAGCAAACGCCGACTCTACTACCAGAAGCAGTGGGTGGACATGGTCATTTATGCCCTGACGGTTGAAGAATTCGCTCTTGATACCTAGAAAGCCAAACAATCTCATAAGTGGATGAGGTCATCATACAGTTGACCATTTCTTAAATTCATCACCGCTCATGCAGCCGTTTTGAGTGAACTTGAGAAAAGCACGCTCTTGAAGCATTACTCTTCAAAGATTTGGCGTTTCGATTCCGGTCTGAGCCAATGACTCATGCTGATGGGCTTTGCAAAGTTCTCCTCGCCTAAATCCCCAGTTTCATGAAATCGAATCAAGTTCCGGTCAATGACTTCATACTGCTGGTAAGCCCAGGCGCTTAACTCCGCTTCATCCGTCGGCAGCGTTTCAATGGGATGCACATCAACATGTAAGTGGACCTTGGGCATATTCAGACTGAACCATTGATAGAGGGATGGATCTGGATGATGGTACGCGATAGTCACCACATAGACGGCGTCAACGTGATTACGCAGGCCCTCAACCGACGCCAAGAAGCCCTTAACTCGGGGTACAAGAGTGTGTTTAGGCTGATAAAGTGCCCGAGACTCGGCAAACCCACGTGCCGCCTTATTTTTCTTGGCACTAAAGCGGGTCCCCTCAAGGAAAGAGACGAGCCACATCGGGATGTTGTGTCGGTTGAACTTACCAAAGAGTTTGTCTATCCCTGCCTTGTCTTCCTGCCAGTTTCGTCGAACAAAAATACAGTCTAGAAACTTCATGCCCCAACCGACCCCGGGCATCCACTTCAATTGGTCCTTTACAAACCACTTCAAGTCTCCCAGACGTCCACAGCGCCACGCGAGTGCGAGTAGACTGAGAATATCTGTCATTGCCTGATGATTCGCGATGACCAGTGCATTCTGCTTCATTGCCGGCTTATCGCCGGTCATGATGATCTCAATCCCAAGGACGCGTTCAGCCAAGACCGTCCAGAACCCCCAGATATGCCGCGCGCACGCTCGATTAATGTACCGACACAACGCGGGGGCAACCGGGTAGAGCACAGCGCTCAGCACCTGAATCGTATTGAGCACCACCACCAAATAGACCAAGGACAGGGAGGAGACCACAACACCAATAATGGGCAAAAGCTTTCGCATGCCCTTGAATTACGTGCTTCCGCGGCGTTTAGCAAGGCTATGGATCGTAAAAATGAACTCTTGGGACGATTTATACAGCAGGCCACGGCCCGGTGACTGCAATCGTAATGTTCAACGGCGATTGACAATTCACAAAGAAATATTTCCCATCGGGAGAGAAGCAGGCGCCCGTAAATTCTGGTCCCGCTCGCTTACCCGAAGACAGCGCTTCATTGATTTTCAGTAAAGGATAGATGCCACCGGTCTTGTCCATGCAACGTACGAACTGCGTGCTAAAGGCAGAGGTACGGGCATAATTATCCTCTGCCATGACTAAGTCGCCCCACGGCGCAACGGTTAGATTGTCCGGGCAGGATAGTTGCCGACGATCGAGCACTTCATGCTTCAAGGTCAACACCTGATCGACTTTCCCGTTCGCGTGGGTTAGGTGGAAGATTTGCCCGCCTTCAACCGGTCCACCAAGGGATGCCGCAAACCAAATGCCGCTCTCGTCTTGGGTGATTCCTTCACATCGATTAAAAATCGTGCCGCCTTTTGTGTGTGCTTGCTCACGACAGCTGCGCTTTTCTGCTTGTGGATCATCCACCTTCACCCAGGACACCCGCCATGACTGATTCGGCTTAAAGGCGGATTTACCAACGCCTTCTGGTGACGAATTAGGATAAGGGTCGGTCGTTTTGACACCGTCAATGCGCAACGCTTGGAGCTCACCTGCACCGAAGGGCTCCGTGTTCTTGGTGGGCACAAACCGATAGAAGCAACCGTCTTTACGGTCTTCCGTCATATAGGTGATGCCCGTTGCTTTGTGCACACTCACCGCTTCCCGATGAAGCCTACCCCAGGAATCAACTCGGCGCGGCGGGGTTAGGGCTGTATCGTCACGATTGGTGATAAAAGCGTAGCCATGACCAGGTTCGCTTGATTCTTCACAGGTAATCCAATGCTGTTCAAACTGACCGCCCGCACAATTTCTATCCGTTCCGGCAAGCACGTAATGACTTTCTACCACCGCAGAACTCGCCTGACCTGATTCTCCTTGAAAATCCTTAGCAAGCTTTGACGGATCAAGTACGACCCGCGTCACCCCGCCAAACATGTCTTCCTTGTAGCGCTCAGGAGGATGTTTTCCGCCCTTAAACAATTGGTCATTCAGCCCGTATTTTTTGAGAAAGCGACGGGCGCCCAATTCTTGATTCCGAAGGAGCACATATCGACCCTGTTCGTCCTGAAAGCAGGCCATCCCATCGGGCTGCGCACCAAGAATGTGTCCATCGGAGAGGGTCGCCCCCCCCTGTTGGATAACAACATATTTGAAGTCGCCCACAGTAACGACAGGTAGCTTGCTTTCTACAAATGCACCTAAACCTTTTGGCGCGGGCGCAGAGCTCTTAGGCGTATCCGTCTTTTCGGGCAGAATCTTGACGGACGCAGAATGACCATCTCCTGAACGGCTGCACCCCAGAACAAATAAGTGAAGAGCGGACAGGCTCGTTTGACTCAAAAACTGTCTTCGTTCAATTGGATTAGACATCCTCTCGCACCTTTAATCTTCCTTAGAAAAAATTACTCTCAATCCTTCGTATGCATTCGGACCGCAAAAACACTTACAAGGTTACACTCAGATCAGCCAATCATCGCCGCGAATGCAATCATCATCTTCCGACACATCCTGCCTTCCAGCTACATGCGACAACATCGTGGTGCCTCAACCTCGAGCATTAAAATACTCAAAACTATCCTGACCGACACAGACCATCTGCGCCGACCACCTATTTTTTGGGCGTTCGCGTGGGTACTTTCAGCGAATCTTGAATCGGCTTCACCACACCGTCCTCCGTGAAACTTTTTGCGCGCTCAAGCTGCTCGCCAATCAAATTCTCTCCATCTTCGGTCGCCGATTTAAACGTCTCTAATTGGGTATCGGTCAACACGTAGGGGGCACCAACGTAGAGCAGTACTCCGAGGGTGATGGTCACCAATACAGCGGTTAAGATTGCTTTTGTAAGCTTCCACACAAGATACAAACAGAGTATCCCACCAAGAACGAGACCAATGAGTTCCACACACTTCTCCAAAACGCCTGTATTTGGCTGACATCATGCTACGAACTGGGATCGCTTTCAATGAACATAGATGCCCACAGGTTTCAACCATCGTGGCTCTTGGGTTTCCTTCAGAAAAACGCTTTAAAATGAACGATAAACTCACCATGATATCCATCAGCGAAGGGCCTGTGATGAACCCCAGGTTATGGGATGTTCATCCCCGGAAAATTGAAAGGCAAACAATGCATCAACGTTCAAGACAGATGGTTTTCTCATGTCTCATGGTTGGACTATTAGTCTCATCAGCGGTCGCCTCGGAAGCGCCAGCAGAGACAGCAACCACCTCGGAACAACCTGAGAGTGAACAAACCGAAGCTAAGGCAACCCCGGAGACACACCAGACAATTCACCGAGCAAAACAACTCATTAAAGATGGCGAGTTTGCTGCCGCACATGCACTTTTGACAGAGCTCTTAAAGTCTGACGCCCATCGAACCGAGACCTTATTGGTCCTGCACGAACTCTCACAGTATTGGACAACGCAAGGTCTGGTCCTCACAAAGACCGCCCAACCTGTTCAGTCCAAACCAGCACAGGCATTAAATGCTGCATCAGCACCACCTACGGAATCGGAGATCGCATCTCTGTATATCGACAGCGTCGTGTACGGATTTGCGAGTGGTGCAGTGTGGTTTGGTGGCGTCTTTGAAATCGACAGTGTCGCTGGCGTCGTCATGCCGTCCCTGGCGTTGGCGGGTGCCGCCAGTTATGGCGTCTATCGACTGAACACCGATGGGTACCTCAGCCGGGGAATGCCTCGAACCATCTCACTCGGACTGCGACTTGGCTTTGTTGAAAGCGCGCTCTTATCTAGCTACATCGGGTCTGAATTCAACAACGTTCACCCAAAGGCGCTTCTCATTGGCGGTTTCGCGGGCACCACGCTCGGTGGACTCGCAGGTGGGTTGCTCGCGCGTTCGCGGCCGATTTCACCCGCTCGTGCCTCGCTCATGGAATCCACTGCACTCTGGGGGGGGGTCCTGGCAACCATGGCGCACGAAGCCATCAGTAACGGAAACTCCAGCAATGAGATTCTGCTCACCAGTAGCACCGGTGTACTCGGTGGGGCCATTGCCGGCAGCTTCATTGGCGACGACACCACCCTCACCGAATCCCGAGTCAGATACCTGGACTTAGGCGGACTGACCGGCGCCCTTGTGGCAGGGGGCATCTACGCATCTTTCGAGCCCAAAGATGCCCCCGCGTATCTCACCCAAGGGATTATTGCCTCGGGCATCGCCGCCGGGTGGTACACCGCGTTTCGACTCACCCGAGGAGAGGGTGCGCAAGCGCGCGTGCGGTCAAACGCCTCGCCGCATCGACTGGCAGCCATGAAAACACCAGACGGCAACTGGCTCTTAACCAGTTGGGGTACGTTTTAAGGAGGCTTGCTTAATTGAGTTGAACAGTGATGAAAACACCGGACGGCACATGGATCCTAATCAATTGGGATGCGCGTCAAGACGGAGTGACTCAGTGGGACAGCCGTTATCATGTCGGACAGCAAATGGCGCTGAGCCAGTTGGGGTACGTTTTAGGCGGGCTTGATTAATTGAGTTGGACAGTGATGAAAACACCGGACGGCACATGGCTCCAAGCCAAGTCATGCGCACCTTAAGGGGTGTTGATCAGACCATCCGAACAGGTGTGCGAAACGTCGCTACCCAAAGAATCGCAATATTCCTCGCTACACAGGCAGCATAGTTGAGTAGGCTCTAAACCAGCCGTATTCTCGTCCGACTCCCAACCATCAACACCACCAAAATTCAAGAGTTTACACCATTGGGTGGGGCGGTCGGTAGGCGCGGCAGGCTCGCGCCAAATGGCATTGATTTGGAATTGAAGGTCACAGCGATTGCGCTCACACTCACGGAGGCAACTACTGGCATCAAATTGTGGTAACTCGTCGTCGGAATTAGAGCTGCATGCCACATTTCGCCCACCACTTGTAAACGGGACGGATTCCGCACTGGGCATGTTTGTTGATTTTCCGCACATACTCATTAATCCATTGTCTGAATTACAGATGGACCGGCAAAAACTTGTACCAGACTCTTCAAAGCATTGATTTTGGCAGGTGGCATCATTGCCCTCCAAGGATTGTTCTGCGTCGATTTTAAACGCGATGTGTTCGACCAAGATGGACGAAGGTATCCGAACGTCCTCGAGAAAGGCCTCAATCGTGTATTGTTCGCCGTCTATGTTGATGCGTCGCGACACCATAATGTTGTCCGTGTGCTCGATCCCCTTTACGCCTGGGTCACTTCGATAGGAAGTGAGTGCCGTGTCGGCAAGCAAACTCTTGGCTTGACTATCATGTAGCGCAAGCTGGAACACCACAGGTCTTTGGGTGCCATTACCGACCTGGTCATTACGCGCGCTCAATTTCAGTGCGTACCGGGCAGGAGCATCGGTTGATTCGTTAGTCATGATTGTAAAGTCAAAGCTAAATTGAGCTTTATTGTTTTCGTGCCTCAAGACGACATCGCAGTCAGGGTCATCGTCCGTTGAACCTCGGAAGCAGATCCGCGTCTGCTCACGTAGGTCATAGGAGCCATTCTCCCACCGCAGTCTTGGTCCAGCTGCTGTGATGTCAAGGTCTTGCCCCCACTCATGATTCAGCGAGTCACACTGTAAACCACAGAGACCTGGTCTCGTCTCAGCCCAGGGGCCGCCGATATTCCCGCAGAGTTCCCTGGTAGTGTCGACATGAAAGAGATGAGGGCGAGCCTCACACTGAGCCAGGCAAATCTCATTGGTCGCAAGGGCGGGACAGTCATCAGTTCTCGTGCCGCACCATGCGGACGGCCCGGCTGGATTACTTGGTCTGAGTCGACCACAAATCGTTTCGCAGGGCACACAGAGATTCTTAACATACACAGCGCTGCTGTCGTCTGTTGCCGGCAATAAGATTCGATTATTTGGACAGCCATTGCCTACACGACCAATCACCCGATTGTCTACGTTGGACGCAAAAAGTGCTGGTGCTCTTTCACACTCGATCTGGCATCGCGTTAAATCACAATTGGACACTTCACCGCAGACTCTCTCACCATCTACTGGATTAATGTTGTTCTGTAGATCACTACACACCTCAGCGCACGAGACGACTCGGTTATATGGTTCCGTCTGGTCTATTGCGCCTACAGTTCCAGTATTGGGCATCGCTTCTGGGCACATAAAT
>JBMYRY010000039.1:0-11223 GCA_049602795.1 Bradymonadia bacterium | reverse complement strand
CCTGAAGCATGTTCGCCGGATTGATCACTCGTAGGTTTTACTTTCAAAGAAATGGGCTGGGAGGTTGAGGAAGTCGCGCATGTGCTCATCATAGGTTTTTTGACCCTTTGGATCGCCTAAATCCAGTCTCAACTCGTTGATGATTTTGATGCTCAGTTCCATCCATTCCTCCCACGACTCATGTGAGATGTTTTGTTCAATAAAAGCTCCTACTTCGTCTCCAAAAGGATTAAAGGTCATGGCGGTTCCGATTCGCTGTGACCGATGACAGCGGATTTCACCGTCTTCCGGTTCTCGATCATCCTCCGGTTCTTGAGCCTCCTCTGTTGCTTCCAACATATATTCAGGATCAATCTTGATACCTAGTTCGCTGAGGCGATGTTTCATTTCATTCGCCGGCATCAGGTCTCCACGGGTGATGGCTGCCGCATACCCGCGTTGAAGGGTTTCAATGCCGGCGGTTTCGGCTTCTGTCTCGAATTGAGCATTTGCGAGAAGAACGTAGGCCCGTGAGTAACTTGCGTTGATTTTGACCACGTGTCTAAGCACGGGAATGGCCTCTGCGAAGCGTTCGGATTCTACCAAAGCGTTGCCGAGTGCGAAATGGGCGAGATCATCATCTGGGTTTGCTTGCGCCATTTTCCTGAACTGTTCTATCCGATCGTCCATCATCTTCTCTCCATTCGTCCTCACTGTAAGGCATGAGTTTATCTCATCTGTATTAACGCCCTGTTTAACGGAACTGAGGTCGTTTGCCAAGCGGCATCGGCAATTTTGGGCTGCGCAATGACGGTCGTAATCCGAGTGGAATCGTCGATTTCGAGGTTTTTTTGGATTAAATCTCGGGAAAGTAATAGCTTGACGGTATTGCAGATTGCGAACAGACAGCAGAGGAGAAGAACATATGCGCCTTGGGTTGTGTTTGATGACACTGGTTTTGTACTCGGTTTTAGGTTGCAGCGATGAGGCGGCCACTTCCTACGGGAACCCCGGTTCCATGGGGACCGACATGGGAACAACGAACAATGGTTCAGGACGACGGCTGACGATCATTTGTAGTGCTGATATGGCTTCCGGAACCTGTAGTGCCTTGAGTGCTGATGTATATGCATTGACTGGTCAAGAGTTAGAACTTCGGGTCGCGTACGACGTGAATCAAACGCCACTACCTGGTCAGGGCATCACCTTCAAACTTCTCACGCAGAATGCTGTGGCGACGCCAAATAACTCGGTCGACGGAAGCAGTTTGCTGAGTCAGGCTGCACAGACTGATGACAATGGTGTCGCAGTGGCTCGGGTACGTATCGGGGCTGTTGAAACGAATTTCATTATCGAAGCGTCTGCCGCAGAGGCAAGCCCCGTGCGTTGGCGTGTCGCTGTTGGTAATGCTGGTGTGGGCGCGTTCTCGGTGCGCGTTCTGTATCCCATGGGCCGATACACATCGGCAGAGTTGTCCAAGGCGGATGTCTTCCTGTTTAATCGGCAAGGCTCCAACGAGACGTGTGCGACCTTAAGTCGAAACCCGACTATGATCCGAAATGCTGATGTGCTGGTCACGATTGGCGATGAGCTAAGACCCTACAGCGAGGTTGACAATATTGGCGTCGTAAATGGACTACCTGCGGATGGTCAATATACGATCGCGGCTTTGTTGTACGGCGGTGCAAACGTCCCCGTTGGGTTCGGGTGCCTTGATTCTCAGCGGGTTGTTGGTGGTCGTCAGACACGGGTAGATGTGAATGTGTCTGACTTACCAAATAGCTTTAAAGGCATTTATAATGCGCTGCATCGGTTTGATCTTAGAATGGCTCTGGCTACGAGTGATAGCGATTCTCTGCGAAACTTGAACGATCTACTCGATGTTCTTCACCTTATCGGAGGCGATGACGCCCGTCGGGCCGAAGCCTTACGAGAGTTAATTTGTGACTTTGGTGATACTCTATGTAACTCACTCGCCGGGATTGGAGCCTCTCTCGTTGGTGGGGTTATTGAAGACATTGTATTGGATGATAATCCAGACCTATTACGTACCCTTGAGGGCTTGAGTGAACTTGTCGGGATGGTGGAAGATTTCCGAGTTCTAGGCAAGATTGAGTTCTATCGTGCGTCGTCAGATGTTGATGGCTGGCTTCGAGAAAACGAAACCCGTTGGGAAAAGCTCAGGCTCACATGGCGTGGTCAGCAACGGGATTTCGTCATTGGCGATTTGACGTCCGTTGTTGCAGACCCCGACGGACGCCAGAGAATCATTAGTGCGTTTTTTGATGGGTATCTCAATGGACGAACCATGGAAATTGCCGAGCACAACATGGATATCAAGCTCGGCATTATCTTGCTTGGCATCGCAGAATATTGGGTTTTACCCGAGATTGTTGGTCTCGCGCCTCCAGTAAGCGTCGAAGAGGTACTGCAAGAATTATTGCCGTGCGATGCGATTGATAACACGGTCAACATTATGGGCTTTTGTCGCGATGACATTGCGCCGGCTATAGCGACCATCATTCGGGATCAAATTGGAAACCTGCAGGTCAGCGCCGATGGGTTGACCTTATCGGGCACCACGATTCCCGAGGACGTTGATGGAGATTTAAGTATCGATAATCTCACGAGCGGCGTTTGGATTGGTTCGTTCACAGAGACCAATCGCTTCTTTGGTTGTTTCAATGGGTGTAAATGCATAGACGCGACCTGTAGTTGTCAACCATCAGATTGCACGGTACCTACAAATCTGAACCCCACCCCATAATGCGAATCCGTCGGACAAGTTGACAAGCGCTGCTTCGTGGTTGACAATCCCACCTGAGCGGAGATTTTTGTCGGGTAAAACGGATGGTGGCGACTCACACATTTCGACTTTTTGTGCTGATTTCATTGAGCACATGTTTGGTAGGATGCGTTGATCACCAGCGCAAACCCGACGCTGTGTCGCTGAGCATTCAGCAAGACCTCCGAGAAGTGATGAGTGCTCAAAAATCTTTGACGTCACGCATTCAGATGATCGCCGAGCGGATATCCCTGTTGGAAGACCGAATGGCGGTTCAAGAAGCGAATATACGCGTTCCGTTACCTGAATTACCGGTTGTTAAGCTAATACCCAAGGCAACAATCTCTGACGAGCCGGAGAAGAATGAACAGCCCAGTGCAGCGATAACGCAGGCGGATGTTGGTCCAATTGTTGCGCCAATCGCGGTGCCTGCCCCGGTTTCTGTGCCGAAACAAAAGGCTGCCTTACCAAGCCGAGTACGCAAGCTGGCTGCCCGAAGAAAAACTGCGCAACCCTCAGATGTTAGTGCCGACCCTAGTACCGTATTGAGTAAAGGCACGAGGCTGGTCAATCGGAAGAAGTATACATCGGCGGTAAACCTTATGCAGCGCTTTCGTGCGAATCACCGAGGATCTGAGTTGGTGGAATACGCATTTTTGATTGAGGGGCGCGCATACTTTGAGCAAGGTAATGCAGCAAAAGCGATTGAGATTTTTGGACATTTAATTGAAGCGTTTCCAAACGGTGTGACAGTACCTGATGCCTTATACATGGTCGGTTTGTCACAGGACCGGTTGGGACACACGAGTCGAGCGGTGGAAACATTAGCGCGATTAAAGACAATTTACCCCGCCACGGAGGCGGGAAAACGTGCTGCCGAAGCCCTTTCGGGGCGGTCGCAGAGCCTGTGATGCGAACTAGGAGTTAAGCATGCAAGCCAGATTGATTCTATTGATAGTGTCGGCTTTAGCCACAACGGCGTCCGCCCAATTGATCAGGGTAAATGATACGCCTGCAGATGGTATCCCTGAGGAATATCTCGTCGAGAAGGGAGATACGCTGTGGGATATATGTGACTTTTATTTCCGGGATGCGAGACGTTGGCCAAGCGTGTGGGCGCTTAATCCACACGTCACCAATCCGCATTGGATTTATCCCGGAGATATTCTTCGATTGCGAATGCCATTGCCGCCTGGAGAGCCTGGGTCGAAAACACCAGCTTTTCGTGTGGTCACTGGCGTGGAGACGGCAAGGCAAATTAGCCTTAATGAGGGCTTTATTGGCGCAAATGAAGACCCAACACTGGGTTATGTGGACTCATCTCCCGAAACGCACCGATTCTTGGCTGAAGGAGACGAGGTGTACCTCAAGATGCGCGAGCAGGGGAGTATCAGAGTTGGTACGAAGTTCTCCGTCTTTCAACCGCTTGGTGCAGTCGTTCATCCGACCACCGAGGCTGTTCTCGGTCAGAAGGTGCGGATGAAGGGGGTCGTCAAAGTTATTGGGTTGGGAGAGAAAACGGTCAGAGCGCGCATAGAGTCTTCCTTTTCCGAAATTGAGAGGGGATCGCCAATCATGGCTGTCCAAAATCATCGGCTTACGGTTCAGCCGACTCAGAATTTGATCGATTTGTCAGCAGTCGTTGTTGACTCGCTCACGAAGAAGCAGGAACAGGGACAGTTCGATACCATTTTTATCGATCGTGGTGAAAAGGACGGCGTTAAAATTGGGAATAGGTTTTTTGTTGTTCGGCGGGGTGACGGTCGCCATGAACTTGGAGACAAAGAGCGTTCAGCGTTGCCATGGGAACAAATTGGTGAAGCATTAGTCGTACGTACCCAGGGGCGTTCAAGCACTGCACTTGTGACACGCTCAGCAATCGAGATTCGTCGCGGTGACAAAGCTGTGATGGAACGCCACTACTAAGTCTCGCCCAAAGTCCTCATCATCCAACACAATCAAAGACACAAGGAGCTCCATGAGCACATGCATTCGTGCGTCCTTTATTCGAGCAGCGTTCTTACCAACGAGGGGTAGGCAATTGTCTCTGCTGATGAATGAGCATGGTCCTTGGGTTACGTGCGCACGACCGAATCACGATGGGTATTCAAAGTTCGATGAAGACATTCATACCCTACCAATACCGCCTGCCTTGAGTCAGGAGAGGCGCGCACTGGCTCGTCTCAAAGGATACTTTCTGACCCCCTATTGCTCCAGTTGGTCCAAGTATTGTGAAACCCCGGGATTGTTTCGCGTGATGGGTAAAATCAGTGACGCCCCTAGTATAGGTATTGTTGGCGCGAGAAAGGCTCAAGCCGTCGCATTACATCGAAGTTACATGCTTGGTCGATTAGTGGCTAGGTCCGGCTGCGTTACCGTGTCAGGTGGAGCGATGGGGGTTGATATTCGGGCGCTTGAGGGAGCCCACGAGGCAGGTGGACCAACAATGACTGTACTCGGAAGCGGATTGAGCCACCCGAGTCCTCGGCGCCATCTTGGTAGCTTTAGCCGATTTTCAACTCGAGGAGCAATCATTAGCCCATATCCGTGTAATTTTCGCGCCACTCGATGGTCGTTCGTGAGAAGGAATCGTTGGATCGCTGAGATGTCAAAGTCCCTTGTGGTTATCCATGTGACCGCTAAAAGTGGAGCGATGCACACTGTTCGGCATGCATTAGACATGGGGCGCTCAGTTTTCTTACTGAGGACTCATCGTAATCTTGTTCATCAGGCTTATGAACAAGAACTACTTGACCAGAAGGTCAAATGCGCCTCATTGCTTGTGGAGCGCTTAGTCGGATTGGCAAAGCTAAGTTCTGTACCTATGCCTAGGAGAGAGTCACTTCGGATGATATTGAACTTTATCGGCGTTGGTGCGATAGAGCACGAAAAGCTGAGGGAACATCTCGATTTAAGTTTAAGGGATATGTTACTCAGCTTGTTCGAACTTGAAAGACGCGGACTCGTCGCTCGTGATGAGAGCGGTTTGTGGTATCGTCGAGGGCTCTATTGGAATCATGGACGCGATTGGTGGCTCGATGAAGACCAAGGGACCCAACAAGACCTGTAAGGAAGACTTGAGCGACTATGACTAATGAATCTATCAAAATTGTCGGTGGAGGATTAGCCGGCTGCGAACTTGCGTTACAACTTGCCCACACCGGTGCGAAGGTCACGCTTTTTGAGATGAAGCCTCATCGACGGACCGCGGCCCAAGAGTCTGATTTATTATCGGAATTAGTCTGTTCGAACAGCTTCAGAAGTGCAAATGTCGGTAACGCCATCGGGCAGTTGAAACGTGAAATGCGGACGGCGGGTAGTTTTGTGATGAAAGCCGCTGACGCTGCGGCTGTGCCAGCAGGCGATGCGCTTGCGGTTGACCGGACTATTTTTGCATCCACAATGACCGAATGGGTTCATGCGCACCCCAATATTACCGTCGAGACTGGCGTGGTTACTCAGATTCCCTCTGAACTGACGGTGATTTGCACCGGTCCACTTACAGCACCTGAGTTGGCAACCGAGATTGCTCAACGTGCTGGTCGTGACCAACTTCATTTCTACGATGCAATCGCCCCGATTATTGATTCAGATTCCATCGATTGGGATGTGGTGTGGCGTCAGAGCCGATACGATAAGGGAGGAGCCGATTATGGCAACGTCCCACTCACTCAGGACGAATACTATCAATTTATTCAAGACCTGAATCAGGGGGATCAGGTCAAAGCGAAAGACTTTGAGGAAAATAAGTTTTTTGAGGGATGTCTGCCGATTGAAGTTATGGCGGCTCGTGGTCCTGAAACACTTGCACATGGGCCTTTGAAACCAGTCGGATTAACCGATCCCAATAGTGATGAAAGTCCGTATGCGGTTGTCCAGTTACGAATGGAGAATAACGAAGGCACGGCCTGGAATCTGGTAGGATTCCAAACTCGACTGAAATATCCGGAGCAGAAACGAATTTTTCAGAAGTTGAGAGGACTAGAGAAGGCTGAGTTTCTTCGGTATGGCAGTGTTCATCGCAACACTTATCTACATGCCCCATCTTTATTGAGTGACAAATTACATTGGCATGATGCGCCAAATCTGTATTTTGCCGGGCAAATTACCGGCGTCGAGGGGTACGTCGAGTCAACGGCATGCGCCATGCTTGTATCTTGGTTTATTCGCGCGCGATGGCAGGGCTGTTCGTCGCCGTCTTTACCGCCTACAACGGCGTTTGGTGCCTTATATCGCCATCTTCGTGGCGATGGGATTCTTTCCAAGTACGTTCCGAGTAATTTAAACTGGAGTTTGTTTACGCCTATTGAGAAGAAGCGTCGAGAGCCTCGACGCGAGCGTCGTTTACGAATGGGGCAGCGGGCACAAACCGACTTTTTGGCTTGGCTTGAGAGTCACGGTCATCTTGCGTGGAGTACATCCCCTGACTAAGTTGACGAAAGTCGTTGTTTTGACTACATTGTAGTACATGGATGTCAACTCAGCCATTACCCAATTTCTCTCCAATTTAACTGTGGAACGGCGGTTGAGTCGAAATACCGTCAACGCATATCGGCGCGACCTTGTATTTTTTCAAGCCGAGTTGGCATCAGACCAACAAGAGGACGTCCAAAGCATAACGAAGCTTGATATAAGACGCTTTTTGGCTACTCAATACCGAGATGGTCTTAAAGCAACGACGATTTCACGACGAATGTCCGCGTTGAAGGCCTTCTTTAAGTTTCTGGTGCGACAGGGCGCTGTGTCATCGGATCCCTGTGAAACATTGAAATCGCCAAAGATCCCGAAACGTTCACCCCGCTTTCTATCGCCCGATGATACGGAGCGATTGCTCAAAGTTGCTGAGGGGGAAAGCCCGGCGGCGATTCGAGACCGCACGCTTCTAGAACTCGCTTATGGGGGAGGGCTGCGTGTCAGTGAATTATGCGGCATTGATGTTGGAGATTTAGACCTTGAGTCTGGGACTGTTCGCGTCCGTGGTAAGGGTAACAAAGAGCGCATCGTTCCCATCGGACGTATGGCGATAACCAGTGTTCGTACGTGGCTCAGTCTCCGCCAACAGGTTGGGGAAGGGGGGCATCCTACGGCTCTGTTTCGTAATAAGTTTGGCGGACGATTGTCAGTGCGTACGGTTCAGCGACTTGTTGCTCGAGGTCGTACGCTGTGCCTTCAAGGCGGCGCCACCCCTCACTGGTTGAGACATGCATGCGCGACCCATATGCTATCCAGCGGCGCTGACCTGCGCTCGATACAAGAATTACTGGGTCATGCGAGTCTTTCCACTACACAAAAATATACCCATGTAGACGTTGCCCAGTTGATGTCTGTATACGACCGTGCACATCCGCGCGCCCAAGCGATTGATGGGAAGACACCGCTTTAGACAGTTTACTTTACCTTTCTACAAATCAACCTATTGACAGTCCAACGGCTGTGCCTACGGTCTCGGTGTAGCAAAGACAGGAGTAAAGTGTGTCAGAACAATTTCATGCGACCACGATCATCGCGGTTAGACGGGATGGACAGTTGGTGTTTTGCGGTGACGGGCAAGTCTCATTGGGTAATACAATTATGAAGGGTAATGCTCAGAAGGTCCGTGCAATGCTTGATGGGCAAATTCTTTGTGGTTTTGCCGGTGCTACAGCAGACGCCTTCACACTGTTTGAGAAATTTGAAGCCAAGCTAAAGAGTTATAACGAAAACCTAGTACGGGCAGCGGTCGAGCTGGCTAAAGAGTGGCGAACAGACCGCTATTTACGTCGCCTGGAGGCGCTGTTGTTAGTGGGTAATCGAGAACAGACACTGTTGATTAGCGGCACCGGCGATGTGATCGAGCCCGATTGTGACGCGATCGCCATTGGTAGCGGTGGCAACTTCGCGCTGAGTGCAGCGAAGGCTCTTCTTGAAAAGACTGAATTAGATGCAAAAACCATCGCTCAAACCGCGATGAAGATCGCGTCGGAGATTGATGTGTTTACGAATGGGAATCTTACGACGAAGAGTTTGGGTGTTGAAGGAGGCACGAACATATGACGATGGCTGGTTTTACCCCAAGAGAAACAGTGTCTGAACTTGACCGCTATATTGTTGGGCAAGCGAAAGCAAAACGTGCTGTGGCAATTGCATTACGAAACCGCTGGCGGCGGCGTCAACTCGATGATGAGTTACAGCGGGAAGTATCCCCAAAGAATATAATTATGATTGGACCCACTGGTGTTGGCAAAACTGAAATTGCCAGGCGGTTGGCTCAATTGAGCGGTGCCCCTTTTGTAAAGGTAGAAGCGAGTAAGTTCACTGAAGTGGGGTACGTGGGTCGTGATGTCGAGTCAATGATTCGCGATTTGGTTGAAACCTCCATCAAGCTCGTAAAAGCCGATGAGAATGAACGTATTCGGGCGAGAGCTGAGAAGTCGGCGGAAAATCGCTTAGTGAGGCTCATCATTGAGCAGTACGGACAAACACAGGAGAGTAATAATTATTTTGCCGTTGGTCCAGATGGCGCCACGTCCCGGCAGGGGGCACTCGTCTCCCAAGAAGCTGAACAAGTTCTGCGCTTATTACGACAAGGTGAATTAGACCACCTTGAAGTCACGACCGTACTCGCTGCCCCGACGGTGACGCCTAACTTTGAAATTATTGGTGCTGCCGGAATGGAAGATATGATGTCCGGACTTAAAGACGCGTTCAGTAATTTACAGGGGACTTTTGGCGGTCAGTCAACGAAGGAACAAAAACTGCCCGTTCCGGAGGCACTCTTGGCCCTCGTGAATGAGGAAAGCGAAAGTCTCGTGGACATGGACCGCGTTCAGCAACTCGCTCTCGAACGAGCTCAAGAAGAAGGGATTATCTTTTTGGACGAAATCGACAAGATCGCCATGAGCCAGGGGCGTGGTAATGGACAGGGACCGGACGTCAGTCGTGGAGGCGTGCAAAGGGATTTGTTGCCGATTGTTGAGGGGTGTACCGTGAACACCAAGTACGGAGCGATCAAGACAGACCACATCCTCTTTATCGCGGCTGGCGCTTTCCATGAAGCGAAGGTCAGTGATTTAGCACCTGAACTTCAGGGGCGGTTTCCAATTCGCGTGGAACTTGAAGCCCTCGGCGAAGAAGAGTTTTTCCGTATCTTAACCGAACCCAAAAATAGTCTTGTTCGGCAGTACCAAGCTTTATTGAAAACGGAAGGTGTCTCAGCGGAGTTCACTGAAGCAGGTGTTCGAGCGCTTGCTCACGTTGCCTTTACTGCCAATACACAATTGGAAAACATTGGAGCTCGTCGATTACATACCGTTTTGGAGTCTGTTCTAGAGGATGTCTCCTTTAAAGCACCGGAGTTGAAGGGAACGACCTTTGAAGTCACCCCTGAAATTGTTCGACAACGGATTGCGCCGATCCTTGAAGACGAAGACCTAAGCCGATACATCCTTTAAATCGGCATAAGCGGTCGCTTTTATGGGTTGATTCGTGACAAATATATAGGTCTGAAATAACCTAGTGCCAAAAAAGGTAGGTCAGATGAAGTCGATCCAGGATAAGGCAGCCACGCTCATTGAGGCATTACCGTACCTGCAAAGATTTGCCGGCGAGATCCTCGTGGTGAAATATGGCGGGCACGCGATGAGCAATCTTGAATCGGCACAGAGTTTTGCACGTGACCTTGTCCTGCTTCAATCCATCGGACTAAAGGTTGTGGTCGTTCACGGTGGTGGACCGCAGATTAAGAGGATGTTGTCGAACCTCTCGATGGATAGTCATTTCTTTAACGGCTATCGAGTGACTGATGAGCAAACGATGAAGATAGTCAGGATGGTTCTCACGGGCGAAGTCAATCAAGAAATCGTATCGAGAATTAGCCAAGAAGGCGGGCAGGCTATTGGTTTGTCCGGGTCGGATGCGAAGTTGTTGCAAGGTCGAAAAGTCACTGTCGATGGACAAGATGTCGGTCGCGTGGGGATCATCGAAAACGTCAATACGGACCACATTGACTATCTCTTAAAGGGGGGCTTCATACCGGTCATTGCCCCCGTCGCTATCGCTGAAGACGGTCAAGGGTTGAACGTGAATGCCGATCTTGCAGCAGGGGTGATCGCGAGTCAACTCGGTGCACGTAAGTTGCTACTCATGACCGACGTTGAAGGTGTAAAGGATGTCGGCGGACAGGTCATCTCTACATTGGCTAGGGACCGTGTTCAGAGCTTGATTGACGAAAAAGTATTGACTGGCGGGATGTTGCCAAAGTTGAAGTGTGCCTGTGATGCACTCGCGCAAGGTGTAAAGAAGGTGCATATCGTGGATGGGCGAATCCGACATGCGATTTTGCTCGAATTGTTCACCGATCAGGGCATTGGAACCGAGGTGGTTTAATGACCCAATTTCTCTTGTTCCTTACCCTAGTGCTAGGGATCGTGGTCTTCGTCGTACTCCTTCGAATCTGGCCTGCGCTCAGAGGCCGTATCAGT
>JBMYRY010000038.1:0-11275 GCA_049602795.1 Bradymonadia bacterium | reverse complement strand
ACCGTAATCACACCTCATCGATTCTCGTCCTTGCCATTAGTGCGTCGACTTGAAGACCGCTTGGGCATAGGTCTTGAGTATGGCGCCACAGTGTCCTTGAATACTGCTTCAACACTGACGATGTTGACCATGGAACAGGCGCTCTCCTGGTCATTGAATACCGAGATTATTATCGTAGATGAAGCAGCCTGTTTTCCGGTTCATGTTTTGTTGGACCTCGCTAACCAGACGTCAAGGATTGTGTTTTCAACAACGACCTCCGGATACGAGGGCACCGGGCAGGGGTTTCGATTGCGTTTCGAGCCCAGTCTGAGCGCGCGATATCCGAACCGTAAACGATTAACAATGACACAACCTGTTCGGTGGAAGTCCGATGATCCTGTGGAAGCATGGGTACATAGAACGTTATGTTTGAGTGATTCGACCGCTGATATTGCGTTCAGTCATCAAGAGGTGACCATTAGTCCGTTGTCCCAAGATGAATTGTCTACGTCGGATGATTGTTTGCAGGCGGTATCTGAACTTTTGGCTCGGGCGCATCATCGTACTACGCCAAGCGACCTCCACCGGATAATGGATGCACCGAATCATTCTCTATGGGTAGCTAGAGCGGGTAAGAGCATTGTAGGGGTATGCGTTGTGTCACGCGAGGGTGGCTTGTCGGACGATATGGTAGAACCGGTTTTCCGAGGGGAACGCCGACCGAAGGGACATTTTATTCCCGAGACATTGAGTGTACACGCTGCGCAGAAGATGGCCGTTAAACAGCGGTTCTGGCGTGTTGTTCGAATTGCTGTGGATGGTAATTTTAGGCGACATAAAGTTGCAAGCAGGTTGTTGTCTACGATCGAAGTCGAGGCGACAAGACTCGGGGTTGATGCTCTTGGAGCAAGCTTCGGAGCTACCGAATCTTTACTCTCATTTTGGTCCTCCGTGGGGTTTTCGATTGTTCGGCTTGGCGTTCGGCGCGGGCGTAGCAGCGGGTTGTACTCCGTATTGGTCCTTAGACCGACGTCTAATGAAGGTCGTACTCTTTTGACTGCCCTACGAGAACGATATCATCAGTATTTTCCGGAGTGTTTGAGTGACGGATTGCGGAACTTAGAGTGGTCGGTTGTTCGTGGCTTGTTTGCTGACCGGGACTGTCTAAATGAAAATATTTCAGAATTGGATGCGGACGATACAAGACGCTTTGTTGGCAGACAACAGAGTTTCGAGATTGTCTCACCGAGCATAAAGCGAGTAATGACATCTTTATTGTCAGAGGCTGCCGAGAATGGGGACGACACCAAATGGGCGATTGTTGTTCAAAAGGTCTTTCAACATAAGCCATGGGATTCGCTTTCAATACAGGGTAAGGCTATTGATAGCCGTGGTATTGGGCATGAGCATTTGCGCAAGGCTGTGGAGTATTTTTGGAATCAATGAGAGATGACATGATTCAGAAAGATAGCCTAAGGATCATCGAGCCTAAAGCAACTGAAGATGCGTGGGTACATGACTTGCGTTCGGGGGCGTCAAAGCTCAGCGATTTGGTGGCGCTAGGCCATCTATCTGAGTTGGAAGTCAACGCGCTTTCCGCGGTTGAGGAGCGCTTTAAGTTTCGAGTTGGACGTTACTATTTGTCTTTGATCAATTGGCTTGACCCTAAGTGCCCTATTCGCGCCCAGGCGATTCCATCGGCATCTGAATTAAGGGTGAGCCCGTCTGAGTTGAGTGACCCCACTGGTGACGATACGTTTCGAGTTACGCCTCTGTTGATTCATCGATATCCCGACCGTGTGTTGCTCATGCCGACGCTCAATTGCCCGATGTATTGTCGATATTGCTTTCGAAAAGTTGGGCTGAATTCTCATCAAGTGCGATTTAACGATAGCTGGGAAGAGACCCTTGAGTATTTGCGTGAGCGACCAGAAATAGAAGAAGTCATTCTCAGCGGTGGAGATCCACTCTTACTAAGCGATCATCAATTGCGTCGCATTCTGGACGCGTTACGCAATACCACGCCAATCCGCCGCATTCGAATTCACTCACGCGTTCCGGTGACGTTGCCAATGAGACTCACCGATCGCCTGATTTCAATATTGGCCAATGCCGCGCCTGTTGTGCTTGTGGCTCACTTCAATCATCCCAAAGAGTTGACAACGGTAGCGTGTCAATCGTTACGTGCCTTAAGGCGCGCCGGAGTTACACTGTCCAATCAAAGTGTCTTGCTCAAGGGGGTCAATAATGACCCCGGGGTGTTGAGAGATCTGTGTACAGGGCTCTTGGATCAAGGAGTTATCCCTCATTATTTACATCATCCAGATGTAACGGTTGGGACTGAACATCTCCGCATCACCCTTGAAGAGGGGATAGAGCTTTACCGAACGCTCCGAGGGTTTACTTCAGGATTAGCGATTCCAACCTATGTCATGGAAATCCCCAATGGAGGTGGTAAAGTTATTGTGGATAGTGGGAGTGTCCAGACCCTAGGTGATGGACAATGGGCCTTGGTATCGCCGAGAACACAATGTACAGTTGTGTGGTCGGATCCAGCCCATGTTAAGCGGACTTGGGAATCAAGGAGCGAAAAAGGATGACATTCGTACAGGTTGGCGATGTGTTGAATGGGTATCGCTTACTTGAGCCAATCGCTGAGGGGGGCATGGGGGCAGTCTGGAAGGCCAAACATCCCAATCTTGAGCGGTGGGTTGCCATTAAGCTGATCAAGCCGGAATTGGTTTCGACCGAGCATGTAAAAGAACTCTTCTTGGACGAGGTCAACCACCTGAGTCGGCTTCGTTCACCACAGATTGTCCAAGTGCTTGATTCGGGGATAACCGAAGCTCGCGGCCCCTTTATGGTGACTGAATATTTGCCAGGCGACGACCTGGCAACGAGATTGGAACGGCGGGGGGCTTTTCCGGTTGGAGAGGTCTGTCGAATTGGACTCGATGTGCTGCGAGCGTTGAGTGAAGCGCACGCGATGGGGATTGTTCACGGAGACCTGAAACCTAGCAACATTTTCTTAATGACCGTCGAAGGACAACGGGAACCTGCAGTAAAGGTGCTTGATTTCGGAGTCGCTTCGTTGATCGAAGGAGGACAGGATGACGAAAGCACCCTAGGTAGTCGCATCATTCGTGGGTCGATTCAGTACATGTCACCCGAACAACTCACGCAAAGTAAGCTTACGCCGGCTTCAGATCTCTACACTTTCGGAGCGACTCTCTACAGCTTGCTGACCAATTCATCTGTTTTCAATGGAGAGCCTCAAGAACAGATTCGAAGGAAGCTGAGTGAATCCGCGCCTGTACTCGATGAGTCGAAGATGGTGGAGATGTGCCCGCCGGCATTGAGCGAATTGATTCTCAATTGCTTAGAGCGCAAACCAAGTGATCGTCCATCGAGCGCGCAGGCACTCTATAAGAGACTCGAGTACGTGATGAATAACTTGTCCACGACAGTCGAGGTTGAACCGACGACAACCGCAGTCGATGTAAGCGTTCCAGATTGGCTTCAAAGCGGCTTTTCTCATAGTGGGTCAGGACATTTGGAGACGACTCACAAAGGGACACAACTCGAGTTGGATGATGGGAGTGAATCATCGCTTGAACTACGTACCGAACGGAGCACTTCGGGCGGGGAAGCTATGTCGCGCTTGATTGAACCACCGGTGGATGATGCTGATTCGTTGACTTTAGCCGATTATGCGTCACGAACCATGGAGCAACCGCCACCTTCAATTCTTCAGTCCAGCGATTCGTCTGGTAGTCAGCATTTTGCTCGAGAAACAGTCGAGTCAGCCCCGAAGAATCTTCCTAAACGAACGTCGTCAAATGCTTATCTCATCTACATCCTCCTCGGCGCAGTGATTGTTCTTTCGGGAGCGCTATTTCTACTCGGGAGTGAAAAAGAGGAAACGCAAAAGAAAGCACCAAGAACCCTCCGGCAAGTGGAAATGGACGAGACGGCATCAAGATTGAAAGAAGCCAAGCAACTCCTTGCTAAACTAGAAGCCAATGCCCCCAAACCCAAAAGGAAGACGGCGCCTAGGGCAGAAGTTGATGCAGGCGACATTGTGCTGGCGCTTCCCAGAGGTCTGGTTGCGCGGTTCTCGAATGCAGATACTAAAGCGCGACTATGCGCGCAGATGGTTATGAGTTGCCGGGTGCCTCGTAATGTGAATGTAGAGATTCGAGCGCCGAATTTTCTGACGAAAGTGATTTCAGCATCAGAATTACGAACGCATTCAGCAGAGTTGAAGCACGTACGCTTAGTCAAACGTAAGCGTAACAAATCCAAGAAATAGCGTCAGCATATCGTCATATGGTACGTGAATAGAGGCATAGATTGGGAGTGATAGATTGCTTGGCATAAATATCCGGTGGATATCGTATTTACCATGTGTGCTCGCGTGTGCTGTAGCGATTGGTTGCTCAGATACACCGAAGACGACCGGAGATAGCACGGATATTGGATGTACCAGTGACCTTGAGTGTCCTCTGAGCACGGTGTGCTTGCGTTCCGAGCAAAGCTCCATGGGCGTATGCCGAACGGGGGAATGCAACAAGGAGCGAAGTTGTGAGCGGGGTGTTTGTGACTCGGTCACGCTGAAATGCGAAGAGCCGCAGGCGATTAGCTGCAATGGGAACTCTTGTCCTATCGGACAGCGATGTAATCTAGTTTTTAATATCTGTGTCGATGAGGATGCCCAATTGTGTGAGACCAATGGCCAGTGTGCCAGTGGGTTTTGCGTGAATGGTTCATGCATGCAAGTGGAGTGTGTTTCGGACGTAGATTGTATGATGAATCAGGAATGTTCAGAGAATTTCAGATGCGTTGATATTTTGGACGAATGTCAGGATGGGGACGGGGATGGTTATGGACATGGTCCCTGTTTGGGGCTTGATTGTGACGATGGTGACCCGAACGTACACCCCGGGATGGTTGAGAACGGAACCGTTAATTGTGGAGACGGGATAGACAACGATTGCACTGGTCAAGACGCCCTTTGTCTCGTAGATGATGCCGATCAGGATGGGGTCTCGGAAGAGGATGGTGATTGTGATGATGCTGATCCAACTGTGGGACCTCGTAGGGCCGAACTCCCTTATAACGGCAAAGATGATGATTGTAATCCCGATACCTCGGATGTTGATGTTGATGGGGACGGGTATCTTGCGGTTGAGGTCGGTGGGGCTGACTGTGATGATAGCAATCCAAATATAAATCCGGATGGCACTGAAATTCCTGGCAATGGTCTCGACGAAGATTGTGACGATATTGACGGTATTCCGACGAATCAAGATCTCGACGAAGATGGCTTTAGCGAGGCGCAGGGGGATTGTCTTGATACTGATGCGGACGTCTATCCGGGTAGAAGTGAAATTCCCTATAATGGTCGTGATGACGATTGTAATCCAGCGACGCCCGATGATGATCTAGACGAAGACTCGTTTATTCGAGCACTTGATTGTGACGACGAAGATCCGCTGGTGAATCCGTCGAGCCGAGAGTTGTTCTACAATGGAATTGATGATGATTGTAATCCCAACACCGTAGACGACGACGCTGATAATGATGGCTTCCGAGCATTTGAGACCGGAGGGGATGATTGTAGTGATGTGTCGTCAACGGTTAACCCGGGTGCACCTGAGATTCCGTACAACGGCATTGACGATGATTGTGATGCCTCGACGCCAGATGATGATTTAGATCGCGATGGTTTTACGTTGGCCGATGGGGATTGTGACGACACTAGAGGTATTATCAGTCCGGCGATCATTGAAAACGGTCGAGAAAACTGTGGTGATGGTATTGATAATAATTGCGTTGCTGGTGACGTTCCTTGTGACCCGAATGCAGATGACATCGACGGTGATGGTGTGCTTCAGCCCCTTGATTGTGAGCCCAATAATCCGGAGGTTCCAGGGATCGCCGAGATCTTGGGCAATGGGGTGGATGATGATTGTGACCCGACAACGCCCGACTTGTTGCCTCAATGCACGGACGATGTCTTTGACGAGATGGCTCAGAATTCAGATTCAGCCACAGCCACCGCAGTGGAAGATGGTAATACCAGTGCTGTCCAATATGGTGGCTTGGTACTTTGTCACCATGACGAAGATTGGTATACGATCGTGGTCCAAAGAGGGGATGGGCTCGAAATCGATCTGTTCTTCGAGCACGATCAAGCTGACCTCGATTTACATTTGTACCGAGAAGAGGTGGACGGTTCTGTGACTCGCGTGGACAGCAGCATTTCGACCAATGATAACGAAACTGTCTATGTACGGTCATCAATTGCTGAACAAACCCGATACTTCGCTCGGGTGTTTCGATATGTTGATCTTTACGTAGCCGCCTCATACCAGCTTACTGTGAATGTTTTTGAGCGTTGTATTGACGATCAAGCTGGACCGTCCGGGGAGCAGAATGATGCCTGCCTGAATACTGCCCCCAACTTTGCTAGGTGCTTGCACGAGAATGCTGCCGATTTTCCCGCGGTCGGTGAGCGTCGTCAAATCTGCGACTATGACGCAGATATGTACAGCTTTGTCTTGGATACCCAGCAGGTGGTGAGAGTCGACACCCTCTTCTCGCATGCGAAAGGGGATCTTGATGCGATTCTTTACGATGAAAACGGTATCATTGTAGCAACGTCCGCTAGTACGTCTGACAATGAAGTCGTTGAACAAATGCTTTCTGCGGGGCGATACTTTTTGGTGATTAAGGGCTATCGAGATGTAACGAACGAGTATGTGGTGGTCTTGTCTTCAGGTGAAGTTGAGAGGAGTCTTGGCTCGCTTGAATGCATTGAACTCGAGGAATGCCCATTATTTGGGGAATGTTGTTCGAGAGTCAGAGCACTCGTCGACTACAACGCTCAAGGATATGGGGTTTTAACAGAAGAGATTCCCATCGTTTCGCCACCAAATGCCGTCATCCGCCGGCTGGTGATTGAAAACCTCAAAATTTCACATACCTATCTTCGAGATCTACGGATTACCGCTGGATGGAACGGAGAAGAGAAAGTTGTATTGTGGAACACCCAAGGTGATGTCGAAGGTCGAGATGGAGGATTAGACGACGATTTTCTCAGCGACCGGGACATTGACTTTGATGCTCGAATCTTTTCTGAATTCGCCGGTTTGCCTGCAACTGGCTCCTTCTACTTACGCATTGAGGACCGCTTGCCAGAAGATACGGGGACACTCGATAAACTTGATATAAAGGTGGAATACCTTACCCCTCTATAGTGAATGGTCGTTTAGAAGAGACTGAGCTGTTCCCCAAATAGACTTCTTTTAGGCGTTCTTTTTGGCGTGCGACTCACACCAGGCTTCGACGAAACTGTGGAGGGTTTTGGGGTTTCACCGAGGACGTACTTACGCCAAGAAAGCAGCCCATTGGCACGTCTGTCCGCCGTCTCCCGACTGAGTTTACTGTTCTTGAATAAACGATCGGCGAGTTCGTATCTCGACGGTGGGCAAAGCGTTAGGAGGTCTGGAGCGAGCACTTGAATGACAGCACTTGATTCGATCGCAGAGAAAAGTGTGGCTCGCTCTTTGGCACTATATGGCTGTGTGTCCAAGAGTTGCTCTCCACGTGGGGTAAGACTGTGATTGTCTCCTTCACTTTGAACAAATCCGAGAATACGAGCAGCGTGAATTCTATAGCTTGCGTGTCGGGATGAATACTCAGCGAGTGCTGCTACGGACTCGGCCGAATTAGCGCCGAGAGAAATCACTTTGACTACTCGGCGAACTTTGTCTAACGCATTCGCCTGGGGAATGTCTAAGGTGATCATGCGCTCGCCTCCTTCGATAAGCCATATCGCTTCAGCAGTGCTTCGTCCTCCGGAGCACGGCCCATGAAGGACACGAATGCGTCCATTGCAGTTACACTATTGCCGACACTCAAGATGGATTTTCTGAATTTCTGACCGACTTCACGCTCGAAGATGCCATCGGTTGTAAACCGGTCGAAAACGTCGGCTTCCAGCATTTGCGCCCACAGATAAGAGTAGTAGCCGGCAGCATATCCAACAGGACTGCTAAAGAGATGTCCGAATGAGGTGACCATACTGTAGGAGTCTGGCAAGTCCACCGGGGAGAACTGACGCGCTATGCTCAGAGCTGTACTGACCGGGTCTTCTTTCGGGCCTAGTCGATGTAGCTCCAAGTCCAAAATGGCGAATGATAATTGTCGTGTAAGCCCACTCGCGCTTCGAAATCGCCTTGTTGCAATGAGCCGCTCAATCACCGATTGAGGTGGAGGCTCGCCACTGTCTTTGTGTCTAAGAAGCGTCCGAAGTCCGTTTTCACACCACACCCAGTTTTCTAGGAGTTGACTGGGCAGTTCCACAAAATCCCAGGCGACATTGACTCCAGACATTGAGCCGATGGAAACCTCCGACAACATGTGGTGCAAAAGATGACCGAATTCGTGAAAGAGTGTTTGCACTTCCCGATGGTTGAGGCAGGTTGACGATAGAGTTGGTCCCTTCGTGACATTCGCTGCCACAACACCAACTGCAACACCGCCCTGTTTATCTCGATGACGTAGAGGGTACATCCAAGCCCCCCCTCTTTTACCCGCCCTAGGGTGGAGGTCAAAATAGCAGCAGCCGAGCATTTCTGCACCATCGTAAATGCCATAACAAAGAACGTCATCATGCCAAGTTGGTGCTTCCTCGAGCGGCTTGATATCAATGCCAAACAGACGTTTTGCTAAGGTGAAAAGTCCATCAATGAGCTGAGGCAAAGCGGCATAAGGCTTCAGGTCTTCGTCATTGAAGTTACAGTCTTTTTGTCTCAGTCGTTCGGCTGCGTAACTGATGTCCCAAGGTGCGAGTGGCTGGTTATCCCCGATGATATTCTCTTGCCGTGCAAATTCAACAAGTGCTCTGTGCTCCTCGTTTGACTGCCTTTTGCAGGCTTCGACAAGGTTGTTAAGAAATAAAAATGCCGTTTCTTCATTCTCGGCCATCCGCCTTAGAAGCGTTAACGCAATAATATTCTCGTAACCGAGCAGCGCGGCTTTAGTTTGGCGAAGGTTCAATATCTCCTTGATAATGGGGCGATTGTTGAGCGGACCACGACTTGCTCGTGACGAATGAGCAGACCATACCTTCTGCCTGAGTGTACGAGAGTGCGCGAATCGGAGAGTATTCATCACGTTGACGGCGTCGCCAGCAATAATGGCACCTGTTTTTCCAACGGATTTGGCTCGTTCGATGGCGTCTGAAATGAGACCTTCTGGTAGGCCCGATAAGTCCATGACCGGGCATTCTATTGCGATAGCTTCGGTGGCATCTATGGCATTCTGAGCAAATTTTGATGTCATTTCGCTTAAGCGTAGCTCGACCTCTCGCAATGTTTCTTGGTCTTTGGGGTCAAGTAGAGCCCCACCCTGTCGAAAGGTGTCTAGGGTAAGTTCCAAATGTCTGCGCTGAAGAGGAGGCAGCGTGGCATTGTTCGTCTCTACCTGTTTAAGCTTTTGATGCAGCTTTGCATTCAGAGGAACCGAGGTCAGTAGATGGGTTACCGCAGGTCTCAGTTTACTCATGGCCGCTCTCCAATCAGGACCGCCCACAATCCCCTCCAGATGCTGACCAATATGGAAGATGTTTTGAAGTTCACTTAATGCTTCGTCAAGAGTTCCACAGACCGTTTCGTACGTGGACATTGAGTCGGCAGTGATGTTTTCAATCACCTGTTGGGTTTGTTCAAGTTGCTGTCTCAACACGTCTGCATAGTGCTTTGGGGTGACGGAATGGAATTGAATTGGGTGGCGGAGTTGAGTCATGTTGCGCTCTGATTTTGTATGAGTGTTTTCACTCAGTATAGCGGGTATGCATTTGGTTTCGAATCTCTTTTGAGCGACTTTGGTTTAAAGGTAGGTGTGCCGGGGGGCGCTCCATTTGAACACCGGGCGGATTAGCCGCGGATGGCTTCCAACTCCGCTATAGACCTGCTCGTTGAAGAATAAGTTCGGCGTGACTGGGCAAGAGACCTAAGTCGGTGGCTAGATCCAGAACTGTGAAGCGGTCGCGGATATCTTTCGCAATTGAAAGTGTTCGCCTTGCATCTTGACGCGTGTGGTTGAAACTGGCGAGTTCGCAGGGGGCACCAGCATCCTTCAACAATTGCTTAAAGTAGTCTGGCTTTGGAATTTGTCTTGCTCGCAGTCCAGCCAAAATCGTTGACCAGTTGTCCTGAAGAGTTTGGAGGCGCTGCGTGCTTCTACTATGTTTGCTGAGTGCTTGACCAAGGATTATCTCAGCCAGTTCGGGATGATCACGGCGTACGCGCCGTCGTTCTTCTGATGTCGATACACTAGAAACCCACTCGGGAGATTCGATTTCGGTAATTAGGCTATAGATCGCAGCGGAGATACATGTTGTTACGCCGACCTGGGCACCGTGAAGGTGTTTGGGACGCTGGAGGATAATGTTTTCCATATCCCAGAGGTGACTGATCAAGTGCTCTCCACCACTTGCAGGGCTGCTGCTTCCAGCGACGACCATTGCGATACCGCTTAGGACGAGTGCCTCGCCAAGTGCACCGTGTGCCGATGGGCAACGATTACGGATTTCGGTGGGGTTCGCGGTTGCTCTCTCCATGGCATGTTGGACAATTTTCCCCGGCAGTTCAGAGTAGTCAGCCTCTCCCAATTGTCCAGCAAGCCACCAGTCGGTGTCGCTGACGGGTTTGCTAATTAAATCGCCTAAACCAGCTTGAGCAAGTGCAGCTGGCGCCTGTGCTAGAATCTCTGTGTCCAAAATGATTGCTCGTGGAGGTGCCGCTGGAACCGTCGTTTTTAAACCTTGGTCCAAGATGGCAGCAATCCCACTGGCATAGCCATTCATACTGGCCGCGGTGCCTGCGATGATGTAGGGTTGGTCCAGGAGTTGGGAGGTCCTTTTCGCCAAATCGTTAATTGTGCCTCCGCCTAAGGCGACGATGTGGGTACCCCGAGGTACTTGAGCAATGATTTGATTGATTGTCTCCGTATCTGCCATCGGCTTTTTGGGCAAAATAAGGTGTTCAAAAGGCGCGTTCAAGCCGTCACAAGCTGAGAGAGTATCCGGGTCCGCTAGTAGTACGCAGTGATTACCTAAATGGCGTTTCGCGAGTGGGACGAGGTCTTTGAGCGCCTTCGGTTCAATGACGATATCTTCAGGTAAATTATTTTCGGGTAGCGGCACAGGACACAAATCTTGCAGTTTCACGGTCAGTCCCTCTCTAATTGGTCTGTTTTGACGCTTTTCGTTTTTTACACGTGA
>JBMYRY010000037.1:0-11282 GCA_049602795.1 Bradymonadia bacterium | reverse complement strand
CCCTTGCGGACTCGATGCTTAATGACCTTTATCGCGGAAGGACGATGCCTTCGCATCGATTCAAAATGCTCAAAGGAAGTGGTGAATGCAATGTCTTGTTCAGATACAAAAAGTGTATGGGGGGGAACCTTTTTTGGCGCCACCCAAATTTTGAGCGCCAATCCCGCCTTAACCACTGATGAGTCCGACAAGCCATTCCAAAGTCTCAGCGCATTCGTTGAGACATCAAACCAATCAGCAATCGCAACCAATTCTTGGTCGTACAACACCGGATAATATCGCAGAGAAAGACCGGCGCTCACCTCAAAACGTCCGTTGTCTAGTGTTACTAGTCCTCGGTCTTCCAATGAGCGCTCTTTGGTTTGTGACGGAACAAGGATGCGTTCTCCGGGCGATAAAGCACGCTGATCAGAGACATCATTCCAAACGCGTAGGCGTCGAAGAGATACCTGTCTACGCCATGCAACCTCTTTGAGGCGCTCACCAAACCGCAGAGTTACTGGTTCAAAGATCTCGCCGCCTGAACGGTCCTGTTTCCTGATCCAAGATTCGATCCGCTGTTTCATCGCTTTGGGTACCGCTAAAGCAAAGTCCTCACCATCAGGTGGAGTAATCCCTCGACGAAGATGTGGATTGAGTTCAAGGAGTTCATCGGCGTCTAATTGAGCTTTTTTGGCAAGCTCCAATAAATCAGTGCCACCGGAGACTGACACATAATCAACAGCTCTAGGTCGAAGTTTCACTACAGTCTCTAGCTTCACAATCGCCGGTCGCCGAATCACAATCATGGCGGCAATCGCCTTGGGAACGTAATTGACAGCCTCCCTCGGCAAGAGACCCTGACGAGCGATCTCCCAAAAATCATTCGTCCCTGCCGCGCGGATCGCCCGCGAGACGGCACCTGCACCCGCGTTATAAGCTGCCAATGCTAAATGCCAACTCCCAAAGCGCTCAAAGTGACTCTTCAGCAAACTAGCTGCCAAGCGCGTAGACGCTTGAATATGCCTTCTCTCATCGATCCAATCATCGATTCGTGCTCCCATCTCACGGGCTGTTGGCAACATGAATTGCCATACGCCAACCGCACCAGCCCGAGAGTATGCATCGGGCATGAAACCGCTCTCGATCATCGCAACGCCGATCAAGTCTGATGGACAATTGGCAGCCTTGAGCTCTGCATAGATCACATCTTCGTATAGCCCCATTCGGGCTAACCAACCCCGCATAATATTTTGAGACTCGCCAGTAAAGACCCTCAGATAACGGGCAACCTCCGGCTCCAGGGAGACCGGATAATCAAAGTTGAGATCACGTAGGTCGATGGTCTTTGCAACACTCCACTGCGAATCGGTTGTAGATGATTGAGTCGCTGGCGGTCCCAGGGAAAATGTCTGTCCATGGGCCAAGGAAGCACTCAGAGCAACCATGACTACGAACCGCATTAGAATGACCACATCCACCAACGTCCTTCACTGGAGACGACGAGCTGCTCGCGAACAACAATCTGACTGCCATCATGAAAATGAAGTTGAACCCGCTGACCCAAGAAACCATCGTTCACACGCACCTTGTCGCCAAAAAGGTATGATTTCAGCCGCCAAGTCCCAAATCGATGCTGAATACGGGCTTTGGATGCATCAAATTCACCTTTCTTAAGTGGATGAACTAGGCTTCGTAAGGCGCTCATGCTCCGCCCATTAAATCCTTCTGACCACGCTTCGACGACCGCACGCTGAGATTGAGGGCTATAGAGTTGGGCAGGAGGTCGCAATGCGCAACCGAACCCGAGCAACAACACCAGAACTAACATTGCTCTCATCATGACCGTTCCACCAATTCATCTAAACGTCGAAAAGACGCATACTGATTCACTACGCCTAATGTTTTTGCGTAAATTTCACGCTTGCGCAACCACGATATGTTTAAGTCGGGTTGAACAGACAACCCCGAATCGAGCCCGTCTTCATTAATACTCAGCAGATCGGCCGCGTGAAACTCCAACGTAAGATGTTGATTAATCATTAAAGCGGACCTCGTTATCGCTGCGCTGATTTGACCACCCAAGGCTGTGAAGGCAGTCCCAATTAACGGTACACCTGCCACAACGCTAATTGGAAACTCTTGCAGACCTGCCGTTGATGCCCTTCGATAAGGCGCTTCATCATCTGCAACGTAGGGCGTCCGTGGCGCGGTGAGACTCTTCGGTGTACCCAAAATACTCCTAGATGCACGCCCCCGAAGCTTCATTAAGCCCATTACCCCGGCCTTGGCCATGTAATAGGGAACACACGGAAATACCGAACTATCGTAGAGATGACCAGATGCTTTGGCTGCGCGCAACACGGTGCCATTAATGTGATAACCCGGTGCTCTAAATCCAACGACCGGCTGTCCTGCAACAGTCTCTAACTGAACCCGTGACTCACTGACCTGGTGATAAATCTCTGCGTCCGAGAGTCGAGTTAATCGATAATCATGATCCAATGAATGATTACCAACCTCGTGACCTTGCCGTGTGATTTCTTGAATCCACTTACGCGCAACGGGTGACACGAGGTCCGATGCAACACAGTAAAATGTCGCCTTACAACCCACTTCATCAAACAGCGATAAGAAACGAGGGACGCCTAATGACCATGCCTCGTCGGATGCACGCTCAACGGGGATACCATGGATCTGGAAATAATACTTGAGTGCATCTACATCTACGCCAACACTTGCTGTCTTAGCCGACATACGCGCTCTAAATATCTCGATTAAATCGAATAATCGTCGTTAAACGAACAATGTTCTTGAGGACATTCGGCACGCGACGAAATAGGTGAATCGATGGCGGACGTTTTTCCACCAGATCGATAGGGATTTCAACCCAAGAGTGGCTGCTTCGATGAACGCGAACTACAAACTCGCTCGCAAACATGTCTTTGTCCACTACACATGCATCAACAATGGGCAAGAGAGATGCCCGCCGGAATGCCTTTAACCCATGTGTATCCGTGCCTTTGAATCCCACCGCTACCCGCAACATGCCGTTCAACACCTGGGTCGCGGCCCGTCGATACATCGGCCGCCGATCTCGAGCACCGGCTGCACGCTTACTCCCAACAACTAAGTCAAGCCCAGAGTCGAGTGCTTCAATTGCCCGGTCGTAAAAATCAACGTCACACAAATCGATTTCGTCGCAGATGACGTACTCGCCACGCGCTTTCAGAATGCCTTCACGTAACGCTTTCCCATAATTCGGTTCTCCAAGAGAATAAATGGAAATACGCGGGTCTTTCTCTGCCAAAGTCTCGCCAAGTGCCACAGTTCGGTCAGTAGAACCGTTTTCGGCTAGAATAAGTTCGTAACTGAACGCCCGCTCCGCGAGCGCTTCCGTTAATTCGTGGATCGAGGATTCAAGAATGCCCTCTTCGTTATAGACGGGGATGATGATGGTCACTTTTGGTGTGGAGGATTGCTTCTTTTTCACTCGGCTAGCTCCGCCATTTTCTTTCCATCCAAGAGAGCGTCTTCCATGGAGGAATAGTTCCAATCACCGTAACGCCCAATACTCTCGACGCCCATCATCTTCAAATAAGAGAGAATCGTGTGTCGAGCATCATGATAATTAAAATCATAGATTACGTAGGCATTCGGGATTCGACGCGTGTGCATGAAGCGAATCTGCTCTGCACGCTCAATTAAATTCATATCGATCAACATCGCTTCAATTCGGGGTCTCAGTTCTTCAACCGGCGTCTCTCGATCTGACAGTTCAATGTATAGCGAGCCGCAGCCCGATGGCGCCATAGCTGGATTAGCATTGCTAAAGGAACCAACTCGATAAACAGGGAATTCGTTTTCCGGGACGTAAATCCAATGGTCTGTTTCTCCGAGACCACCTTCAACGCCAACATTTAGATATATCACTTCATTTGCTCGCAGCTTACGCCGAGCAGACAGGACCTCTTCATCCACGTCGGTCATTTGATCAATCAGATTTGGCAAGGGGAGCGTGGAAATGAGCCGCTGATATGTCACGATGGTGCCAGACTCAAAATGGACCGTCTTATTCTGGGCATCAACCCGTACGGCCTTCTGGTTAAGATGTATCCGATGAGCGCCTACCGCATCGCCAATGGCAGCTGCTACGGTCTGTATCCCTCCCGTCTTGGGGTAAAGAAACTGGGCATTGTATCCCATGCCCTCGGCATTACAACCTACGGCGCCCGCAACGATATCGGCCAATTCTGGTTTTGGCACAAAACGTTGGCACCAGCGCGATGTAATCTGATCAGCCGAAACCCCCCATAGCTTTGCGTTGTAAGAAAGCATAAAATGTTCAGCAATGCCGTCACCAAAGTAATAGCGAATCCAATCTGAGAAACTTTCCGGCTCAGGTTCCTCTCCTATAGCCTGGCGCCTTCGATCAGCTTCGATGGCACCCATGACACATTCTTTAATCACCTGCGGCGGCAAACCATAGGTGTTCGCTTGGAAAGGATACTGAGTATAAACACCATGTGACCAAACTCGGCTTTTTCGGGTAATTTTCAGAAAATGATCTTCTCCAAGCAATCCGAGGATCCAACTTCGAATGTCTGCATCTCGCAAATGTAGCCAGTGTCCTGTCACATCAAATGTATAGCCTTGGTATTGTTCAGACTTAGCTTTACCGCCCACATAATCCTGGGCCTCGTAAATCTCGGCCCCCTCGCCAATGTGATAGGCGGCGGAGAGACCCGCTAAACCGGCACCCAAAATTAGGGTATCTACCTTTCGATGTTCGTGAACAGACATGTAATTCTTTCGCTCAGTGAAGGCGCCCGAGTGTAGGCAAGAGTAGAGCTAGGATCAATACTTGTAGGTAAAAATCCGACGTTCGCAGACGAATTCCAGGACGAATTCAGTCTTTTCGACTGCCGTGCGTTGCTGTAACCACTGTTCGAATGCCGCCTCGAACGTAAAAGTCGCCCTTTACTTCCATCCATTTTGGATCGGTCACGGCTACCAAGTCATCCAAAATCTGATTCGTTACGGCTTCGTGAAACGCCCCCTCATCACGAAAGCTCCAAAGATAGAGCTTTAGACTCTTCAACTCCACACATCGTTGTTGTGGAATATAACGAATCTCAATTGATGCAAAGTCCGGCTGCCCCGTCTTGGGGCATAGACACGTGAACTCTGGGCAATCAAAAAAGATCTCAAAGTCTCGATTGGGCTGGGGGTTTGGAAAAAACTCAAGTGACTTACTTGGTTTGGTGCTCATCTATTTCTCCTCATCGAATCCATCGCCTAGCCCCAATTCAGAGCCGCTTAATTCAGACGATGATTCTTTCCATTTCGCTAATTTCACCTGAAGCGCCTGACGGCTGATACCCAATGATTCTGATGCACGGCTTCGGTTACCACCATGATCAGCCAACCGAGCTTCAATGACCTTCTTCTCGTAAGCTGCGATCACCGATTTCAAGGCACCGGTCCGAGGCACAGTCGCTGAGGCATCGTCGGGCATCGTCTCAAGGTCCGTGCCCTGCATGGAGAGTGCATCGACATCGATCAGTTCGCCATCGTCCGTCAAAATCACTGCACGTTCAATCTCATGTTCGAGCTGTCGGATATTTCCTTTCCACTCATGCCGCCGTAGCATTTCCATTGCTCTCGCCGTAAACCCTGAAATATAGCGTCCATATCGACTGCAAGTAAGTCCCCGAAAACGCTCCGCGAGCAATTCGATATCCCCATCGCGCTCACGCAGCGGCGGTAAACCAACGGGAAACACATTCAATCGGTAGAACAAATCTTCACGAAATCTGCCCGCGTCAACTTCACTCCGGAGATCTTTGTTCGTTGCCGCGACGATCCGTACGTTAACTTGAACCGGTTGAGAACTACCCACGGGATGAAACTCGCGTTCTTGGAGTACGCGCAAAAGCTGCACCTGAACCGTGGGGGAAATCTCACCTATTTCATCGAGAAAGATCGTACCCCCATCAGCGGTCTCAAAAAGACCCTTCCGTGCTGTTTCCGCGCCAGTAAATGCACCTTTTACATGCCCAAACAACTCGCTACTTAGCAATTGTTCAGAGATCGCACCGCAATTGACGGCGACGAATGAGGTATCACGGCGCTTGCTATACGCATGAACGTAACGCGCAGCCAATTCCTTACCTGTACCCGTTTCACCTGTAATCAGCACGCTCGTATCAGTAACCGCGACGCGCTTGAGCTGATTTAAAGCTCTCAGTAACGCTGTGCTCTCCCCAATGATCGGGCGATCGACAGCCTTCTCAGCCCCAAGCTGTTCGCGATGTTCCTCCAAATCAGCTTGCGACTTTCTAAATGCTCGAAAGCGTCGAGCTGAAATGAAACTAGCGGTCATATAGGTGCTGAGAATCGTCAACCAATCCAATAATTCTGGACCAAAAATCCCTCTTGGACTCTCAATGACGAGCACACCAAGTGATTCGCCCCGCGTTAGCAGAGGCACAATCGCGATACTACGCAACCCCACAACACTCATCGATGCTTCCTCAGGGTTAGGCTTATAAACGATGACCTCGCTGGCCTCTACTGCTCGTGACAAAAGCGTTTCACTAGGTCTGGACACTTCCGCGGCTCCGGTCGCACCATGAGCCTGAACCTCGTGCCACTCACCTTCCGGAGAAATCATCCACAAACGAACAAGAGAGGTTTGCGGAAAGGTATCCAGAATTGTTTTTGCGGCCTCAACGAAAACCTCGTCGGGTGTCTCTTGTGTACTTGAACGTCGTAAAAGATCGAATAAGGCTGCCTGACTATCGGTATCACCGATAGTTTTCAAGATCGGCAACCCCCCTAAAATCGAGCGACTCCCTACAACAGTTGCAGCACTAAGAGTGTCCTCCAACTCAATCGCCAAAATTTCAATCACCACCGGGTTTTGCAGGTCGCCCAACAACAATTGATCACCGACCTCTAACTTGACCGGCACTGCAGCACTGATGATATGCCGTTGCCCATTTCGCTCTACTAGAGAACCATTTCTACTGTCGAGGTCCTCAAATACGAGCTCACCTTTTCGACCAACAAATCGACCATGACGGGAAGAAATCTTAGATTCAGGAATCACGATGTCATTGCCGCCAACGCGTCCAACCGTAAACATCGAACCTTCATACATCACCGAATCAGCACTAAGCGTCGGCACCATCAATTCGAGTCTCATCTCATCCCCCGATTAATCATCTAGTTGGTAGTCATACCTTAATCCAAGGCCGAGGGGAAAAAGATAAGAGGTTGACGGCTGACCGCCTGACTGCCTGACTAGCAATGACGTCCCCCCATTTAGACAAAAGAGAGAAGCGCGCCAGAATTCAAAACAAGCTTCACCCATTACTCCACTGGATACACCAAACTTTAATTCAGATTCGTCCCCTATCAATGCCTCATATCCGGGGTCCACATGTGCTTCTTGTGCAGAAAAACCAAGTTGTCCGCCCAAAAACAGCCAAAACCGGCGCCACTGAAAGGCTTGCCGCCAGGTCAGTCCAAACTCATACACAGAGAGTGTGTCATAGCTAAATTCAGACTTGGCATAATGTTGGATTGCCTCGGTATATAGACCGAGAAGGACCCGTTGCTGGTTAAAATAACCTAGATCAATCCTAACGCCTTCTCCCGGCAGCCATTGCGACGCATCAAGTGAGGATGGCGCCAAAAGTTTAAGGCGATAGCTTAGTTGAGTAGCAATGCTCGACGGTTTGGGTGGTGCCGGTCTATAGGGCTCAATGCGTTCGATCAAATCTTTTGGAAAACCGGAGAGTTCCAACCTAGGAGATGTGTCAAAAAGGCGTTTAGCCGCGGCAACAATACGCTTCTCATCGCGCCATGCAAAAGCGATTAAAACATCGAGTTTCTGAGCAACAATTCGACTTTCGGAGGACAGTTCAGACCGAAGAGCGAGCGCAAGTTGCTGATCAGCGCAGACGTAATCAAGCGACTCATAGCATTCCTGAGCCTCTTGAAGTGCCGGTGACGCGAGCAGCAGAACGCCTAAAACCCAAAATTGGGATAATCCCACCATCAATAAAACTCAATCGCCGTATGCACATCGAAGGAGCCATAGGCATTAAGAAGTACAAAGTTTAGGTCCACTACCTGACCAGGGGACCCATTCGTCAGCAAACTCAGCACTAAGGTCATTTCAAAGTCATTTTCAAACCGTTGACCAATCAAGGTGAAGGGGCGCACAGATGGTTCGAGGATGACAGGCGCAACCGCAGACACTGATTCTCGGAGCGACTCCGGAATATCAGGTGCAAACAAGCGTAATTCAATCTGGCTTGTGTCTGCTAAAATGAATGGGGAGACGGGCACAAGTTCTAACTGACTGATATCATCAACGGATAACGCGACGCTGTTGCATGCGCTCACCATCCACGAAAAAACACAGATCAGTACGAACAAACGATACTGCATATTACGTCGGGCTTCCTTTGGTGCAGACAAAGACAACTGACTCACTATCGCTGCGCACATCCCCGGGGGCAAAATCACCATACATCTCTTCAATATTGAAACCGTGCTGCCTGAGGATACGCTGCATTTCCTGAGGAAAAAAGCATCGATGAGACAGTTGAATGCAGAAACTCTCCGGTCCGCGACCGTCTGAATCAATCCGGTCATAGAAAAACCACATTTGATTAACCTGAGTCAGCGGGTTGTACGCACTTTGTTCGCTATATCGGTATTTTTCTTTGAAGGTTGGGTGCGTAAACGTAATCCCCTCGTATTTCTTGAAGGGTGATCGCGTCAAATAATCAAGGTCTGGCACGAGAACATCGAGCAAAAGGATGCCGCCTTCCACGAGATGTTTCCGAACCTGCGTCAAACAACAATCCACATCTTCTAAGGTGTATAAATGCATGAATGCATTGAACGGAATAGAAATCACATCGAACTCTTTGCTCAGCTCGAAGTTTCGCATATCACCTAAGTGAAGTGTCAGATGCTCCCGCTTATTCTTGGCGAGCTTTTCCCGATGCTTATGTGCTTGTTCTAGCATCGTATCAGATAGATCAAGCCCCGTTACCCGAGCACCTTTTCGAACCGCAGGGATCGCAATACGTCCCGAGCCTACGCCAAGTTCGAGGGTCTCCCCGCCATATTCAAGGTATCTTTTGACATACCAAGCTACATCATCTTTACGACTCTTGAATTCGTAATCGTAGTAGTCGGCATCGAAGTAAAACTCTTCGGTGCCAGCAACTAAATCAAAGGGTGTAGAACTCATCTTTATTCCAATACCAGCATTTCAGTATCTCGCTGCTCACGACTGTACCCCAGCGCCACGAGGACGCCAACCATCCAACCGACCACATGACACAGAAATGCAATCCCAACGTGATGATCAGTATAGAGCAAGGCGAGCATAATCTGTACTCCAATGAAAAGAGCTGTGAAGACGCCACCATGTACAGGCTTATCAAAACCTAGAAGAGCCACGCTATGTTGGCGGCATCCCACCCAGTACGCCCCCAAAATCCCTGAAATATTTGCACTCGCGCCTACCAATGGGGACAAACTGTCCGACGAACTCAACAAGTATGTCGCCCCTCCGCCAATACCCGCACAGGTGTAGACCATCCAAAACGCCATCCCACCAAATCGAGCATGAACGGCTGGAGCAAATACGAGTAACCACCATGCGTTGAACAGACAGTGGAACCAGTCATCATGAAGATACGCATAGCTCACGATGGCTAAGAGCTGGCGAGGGACCCCCAATGTTTGCCAAGCCGTTTCATTCCACCACCGAAGCGGCACAAGCCCATACGCATCAATCCATTGATTGGCGTTAAACACGTCTGACGTGATGCAGTAATGAATACCACATAGGCACGTAACCAAGAACAGACCGAGGGACCACCTTGTGGATGATGAATAAACACGAATCGGTATCACTGGTGGTATACCCGCCTGAGGGAACTTTTACTTAAGGCTTTTGGAAGGAAGCCGCACTCGCGACGATTCGCAGCTCCGCCTTCGGCACAGACTCAACTGGTAACTTTGCATCTTCTGCGAGATGAGCGCGCTCGGCATCGCTCAGTACCTTAGCCTGCACGACACCTTCTACCGATGCGGCGTAGCCTGCACTGTCCATGGGAGCAAAGAACGCATAGTCTTTAAAAGTCACTCGAGCACGTGACGTTGGTGCAGAACCAGCCAAAATGAGCCAACACCCCTTCTTGGTGCACACGCTCTTAACTGTGCCGTCAATTCGGACGGGCGTCTGATTGTACTTCTCAGGAGTGGTCATCACTTGATCTAGGGTGACCGATTTTTTGAGCGTAAACGGAGCACCACGATGAATCGGTTCAACCGATTGGGTCACTGGAGCCGTCGGCTTTACGGTGGGCGCCGCAAGTAATGGCAAGAGCATAACAATAAACGAGATCATAGCGTTCTCCCTGAACAATGTAATTGCGATACGGTGGGATATCACAGGCAGCGCTAAAGATTCAACGCTATCTGCGCTTGCGCCGAACACGAGTTAATTCACCAAACCAAACTCGTCTCAGCCGTCGCACGGCAAAAAATCCAAGCACACAAATAATGATCACGATCCCAAGTTTTGCGCGCTGGTTTACCCCAGGGTCTGCATCTTGCGCGGCGAGCACTTTTGGACGAAAGGCAGCTAATGTTTTCGCCTGCTCCAAATAGGCGCGTCCGTCACGATGCATACCCTCTCTGAATCTGAGAATCGCCAATTCTGCTAACGTATCCGCCCACTGAGCTCGCGTTTTCGGATTCGGTTCAAAGAAATGTGCCCGTTCGAAGAGCACTCGAGCATCCTCAAGCCGCAATTGCGCAAACGCAGACACGCCTTGTTGTGAGAACCAAGACGCGAACCGCTCTCTCTGACCTGGCGTATCCGGGCAATGCTTGCTGATCAAGAGCAAATAGCCAAGTGCCGCGACATACAATTCGCGATGCGTAGACAGAGCTGCACCTGCGTCAAAGCCCGAACAAACAAACCGCAGTTCCGACACCGTCAAATCTCTTTCTGGTTTAAGCCGCCAAGCTTCGAGTGCCCATTGTGCAGCAGCGCCCTCGTGACCGCCGTTGTAGGCAGACCCAATGGCACCAAGTGCACCCTCAAAATCTTTCGCCATTCGCGTAGAGAGCCCGCTGGTAGGATTACTGGGCATACCCAGTGCACTCAACAAAAGCTCGTGATTCAGACCACGATCTAATAACCAGGTCTTGGGCACGTCGATGGATGAAAGCACCTGATGTCCTATGCTTTCAAAGGTATA
>JBMYRY010000036.1:0-11330 GCA_049602795.1 Bradymonadia bacterium | reverse complement strand
TCGCGCTCTTGAGTGACCAAATGGTTGACCACCCCTTCAACTAGGGCGGTTTTGCCAACGCCAGATTCGCCAATCAAGAGCGGGTTATTGCTTTTCTTCTTTGAGAGAATGTCAATGATTTCGGTGATCTCGTTTTCGCGACCAATGACCTGATCGAGTTCGCCATCTGCGGCCCGCTCAGCGAGATTGATTGCTAATTTACTCAGAACGGGAAACTTCTGGGGATCAAGCCGAAATGGATTTTCGGACCGGTTGGCATTGGGCTTTCGGTCGCGTCGACTACCGCGTCTGTCGAGACGGTCTGAGCGTCGGCGACCTGGAGAACGCGAACGTCGCTCTCCGTCGTCCATATCCGTATCCCGTCTCGCTCTGTGCTGACGCGCACCGAAGGTCGACTTTGCATGAGCGACTACGGTTTCATCGACCTCAATTGATCCCAAAGCTTCGGTGATTCTCTGTTCTGCACCAGGTACATTCATTTGTTGCGAGCGGGTGTATAACCAACACGCTTCAATGATCTCTTTATGGTCGATACCCGAATCCTTAATTAACTGATGGGCGAGTGACTCCGACGCACCGATCAGGGCCTTTAGATACCAGACTGAGTCGAGTTCATCGTGACCACAGCGATTGACCATCTGCCATGCACTGTCGGTAATGCGATCGACCACACCACTCTCTTCTCGACCGAGATGGCGAAGCGCTTTGAGTAAACGCTCCTCATCTACATTGAGCCGATTGAGAAGACCCCGAGCCGGTGATTCGATGACAAAGTAGGAGAGGAGTAGATGCACGCTCGAAAAGGTTGTGTTCGAGGAACGAGATATCTCTTCTGCTTGATCGAAAATTAGATCTAATTTAGCTGAAACGGTCATAGCTGTCTCGACGGGTCCCTTGTACTACATTCACCTACGTTTACATATATTGCTCGTTTTGACGCTCTAATGGTATAGAAAAATGGTGAGGAGCTATCTTCATTTTTAACGTCCTGAATTTGTTAAGTTAAAGGAACTTCTGGTGAGAACATGAAGTGCGTAGTTCTGGGGATTGCAGGTGGTACAGGCTCGGGAAAGACAACGGTCGCGAGAGCAATCGTCGAACAAATTGGTACTGAGAAGATTGCTTATCTAGAGCACGATTCTTACTACCGAGACTTGGAGCATATGTCTCTCGAAGATCGTCGTAGAGTTAATTTTGACCATCCTGATGCATTCGAAACGTCTTTGCTTGTTGAGCATGTCAAGATGTTAATGAGTGGGCAGGCGGTGGAACAACCCGTGTATAGCTATGAACATTCGGTTAGGACTGGTGAGACGATTCGAGTTGAGCCAAAGCCATTGATTGTTATTGAGGGAATTTTGGTGCTCGAGAATCATGCCCTTCAAAGTCTGATGGATATCAAGATTTTCGTCGACACGGATGATGATATTCGACTGCTTCGCCGCGTTAGACGTGACACGGAAGAAAGAGGTAGAAGTCTTGAAGGGATTTTGGGGCAGTACGAAGCTACGGTACGACCGATGCATCTTGCCTTTGTAAGCCCGTCGCGACGCCATGCTGATGTCATTATTCCCAATGGTGGACGGAACCACGTGGCGATTTCCATGGTGGCGGATGGGCTCCGTCGTAGGTTGGATCGACTTTGAATGAAAACTTCTCAGGTCTTCGTAGTCGATTGGCGTCGCGTTCTCGGCGAGTGATGACTGCACAAAGGCGAGCTGCGGTACTGGTCCCGTTGATCGTAACGCCGGATTCGGTGGATCTTTTGTTAACCCGAAGAGCGGAACATTTATCGAGCCATCGGGGTCAGGTCGCTTTTCCTGGTGGGGGGGTGGAGCCAGGTGACGAGAATCTGGTACAGACCGCTCTGCGAGAAGCGCGGGAGGAAGTGAGCTTGATGCCTGAACTGGTGGAAGTGCTCGGGTTGCTCGATGATCTGCCGACGGTCACTGAAGATACGATCGTGACGCCGGTCGTTGGGGTGGTCCACGAAAGATCGACATTGAAGGCCGATCCAAATGAGGTTGCACGAATTTTCTCGATTCCACTGGACTATTTGGTTGAGCCAACGCACTGGCGGACCGAAACACATATTCACCGTAATCGAAGCTATCCGCTTTATTTTCTCGATTATGACGGTGAGACCTTGTGGGGGCTGAGTGCGTACATCACCAGACAGTTGCTTGATTTTATGGGAGCGATGATTCAATCGCAGCCTGATTGAACACAAATCTAAAATTGCGAGATCGCGCTTCATTTACGGCTAATCTCGATTGTCAAATGAGCATGATACACGTATGCTCCCCTCATGACTGGGGTACCCGAAACATCGAAGCTGAAGATACACTTATGCGTTTGTGGTGGGATCGCTGCGTATAAGACTGTTGATTTGGTGAGCACCCTCCAAAAGAAAGGTCACACCGTCAGGGTTGCGATGAGCCAGAGTGCTCAATCATTCGTCGGTCCATTAACGTTTCAGGGACTGACGGGGCATGAGGTTTTCACGTCGTTATTCGAGCCGTCGCAAGAGCAAGGCATTGGACACATTGATTTTGCCCAGAAGGCTGATCTGATCGTGATCGCGCCTGCAACGGCCAATATGTTGGCGAAGGCTGCTCTGGGCATCGGAGATGATCTGATTTCCACGATTTTGGTTGCGGCGAATCTCCCTCTCGTTTTCGTCCCGGCGATGAACACCGAGATGTGGCTCAATCCTGCCATTGCGGGTCATGTTGCGACGTTACGGGCGCGTGGGCATGCCGTGTTGGAGCCTGATGAAGGGCCCTTAGCATGTGGTGCGGTTGGACCGGGGCGATTGCCAGAAACCGCTCGGATGATTCAGGCGATCGAATCAGCACCTACGCCTCGAGAGAGAGATCTTGGCGGTTTGCGAATTGTGATTGCCGGAGGACCCACGAGAGAGTTCATCGATCCGGTCCGGTTTTTAAGTAACCCTTCCTCTGGCAAAACGGCGCTTGCCCTTGGTCGGGAGGCAGTTGTTCGAGGCGCTCAGGTGACCCTTGTGTTAGGTCCTGGGGTCGCTCGAGAAGAGATGACCGACGGTACTCGCATCGATGTTGTCTCGGCTCAGGATATGCACGATGCGGTGTTGGGCTGCGTAACAGATGCCGATGTGGTGATCATGAGTGCAGCAGTTTCAGATTGGACCCCCGACGTCATTCATGAGCAAAAGATGAAAAAATCTGGCAGACACCGTTCTTTGGAGATGGTGAGGACGCCCGACATCCTCGCGGCATTAGGCGCCCATGCAGATAGAGAACGCTTTACTTTGGTTGGCTTTGCTGCGGAGACTGAGCGTCTCGTTGAGAACGCAAGGGAGAAATGCATTCGCAAAGGTGCAGACCTAATCGTTGCGAATGATGTCTCCGATAAGAGCATCGGGTTTGGCACGGATGATAATGAAGTTGTTCTTGTAACCGCGACATCTGTACGCCCGATACCGCGTGCGTCCAAATCGACGCTCGCGGGGACCATCATGGATGCGATCCGCACGATTAGGACAGCGGGATGAGTCAACCATTCACCGTCAACGAATTGCTCATTCGCTTCAACAACAGTCTGAAGTGGTTGTCAGAGTCAGGGCTCGACAAGATTAGTGTACCAGCGGGGTGGTCGTTGCCTGATTTGAGTGCGCTTCGAGCGAACGATAGCCAATCCACTGTCAGTACACATGACACGCATTCAATCGAGAATCCGCCCGCGTTGTCGGATACACAGGGGCGCCACTCCGAGGCAGGCAGTGCATCGTTTGGAGGCGTTTCGCGCTTACTCGACGAGGTTGGCGGTCAGCCGAAGACGCTGAGGACGACTGTGGTCACGTCTGCAGAGAGCGAGAAGCCCGAAGTAAGAGAGACTGTTGACTTCAGTGCAGTCGCTACGGATGCACTCTTAGTAGCGATGGACCGTTTTTTGGAGGAGGAAGGTGTGGTAGACCCACAATTGAAGACCGAATTTCGACGTGCGCTCTTGCTTGAGCAACTTAAGAGCGAAGTGGTCGAACGGTCGGTTTGTCCAGTTTGTTCCGGGCGGCAGGAAGCAGTAATGCCCACTGTAGGGCCTCGATGCCGAGTCCTTTTTGTTGCGGATGAACCAGATGAGCGCGAGCAATTGATGGGGGTCCCTTATGTTGGAGAAACTGGGATGCTGGTTGCGCGAATGGTCAAGGCAATGGGACTAGCGAAAACAGAAGTAGGCTTTGCTTACGTCAATTGGTGTGCGCACAGTGAAGCATCGGCCGAAGATGTATCTGATGCATGGGCGCCGCTGTTGGAGCGCTACATTCACCTGGCAGCACCTGAGGTGATTGTTGCCTTTGGCGAGTGCGCTGCGCGGCGATTAACAGGTCAAACCTTGGCTTTTCCACATCTTCGAGGGCAATGGTTTAGCTATCAAGACATACCTGTACTGTCTACGTTTCACCCGAGTGCGTTAATGCAACATCCCGCAGGAAAATCAGTTGTGTGGGGAGATTTGAAGAACGTCATGAGGAAATTGGGGCTAACCGCACCAACGCGGTAGAAGGAAAGAAAATGATTAAACCATTTCGGGGTCATTACGTCGCAGGTGATTTTCAGATTGGAAACGGCGCCTCTTTTCTTTCAACGAATCCCGCTCGCGATTACGAAGCAGTTTTTGAGGCTCGTGATGGTCGGGAGATGGTCGATGCGGCTGTTGACGCCGCGCGGCGGGCGGCAAAATCCTGGCGACGATTGAGTTTCGAAGCGCGCGCTGAGGTGATGAGTAAGGTGGCTGAACGTGTCTCTGTTTGGGCAGAGCCAATCGCGAACGCCATTGCGATGGAGATGGGGAAGTCCATTTCTGAATCGCTCGTAGAGGCCCGTTCCATTAAAGGTAAGATTGATGGGGTGATCGCACATTGCCAGCAAGAATTGGCATCAGCCCCTGACGGTGCGCCTGGTGAACAACGATTCCATGCGATGGGCGTGATGGCGATAATCGGTCCCTTTAACTTTCCAATTCATCTATTGAATACGCATATTATCCCTGCCTTGATGACTGGCAACACGGTGGTGGTTAAACCTTCTGAAGTAACGCCACTCTGCGGTCAGTTGTATGCGGAACTTTTCCACGAGGCAGGAGTGCCTGCAGGTGTTTTTAATCTTGTGCATGGTCAAGGCGAGGTTGGCGCAGCGCTTTCGGTGCATGAAGGCGTGGATGCTGTTGTCTTTACGGGCAGTTATGAGACTGGTCGAAGAATTAGGCAGGCTACCTTCGACCAACCTTGGAAAAAAGTGTGTTTGGAGCTGGGGGGCAAGAATGTTGCGCTCGTTCTCGATGACGCTCACGTGGGGCAATCTGTTCGTGAACTGGTATTGGGCGCTTTTCTTACGACCGGGCAGCGCTGTACCGCAACATCAAGACTTGTAGTTACGCCAGGCGTTGCCGATCGAGTGATCAGCGAGTTGAGTAGTATTATACCACGCATTAGTGTTGGCGATCCGTTTGATAATCAGGTGTTCATGGGCCCGCTTGCAACCCACCAAAGCCAACTCAAATTCAGTGCAGCGATTGAAGGTATTACGGCTCAAGGGGCACAACCCCTTGCAGTAGGAAGTACAGGAATCGGAAGAGGAGCTTTCGTTGCACCGAGTCTCTTCAAGGTGACCGGGGATGAGCCGTTATTGAGCGAAGAGTTCTTTGGTCCAAACCTGTGTGTGGAAATTGCGAGAGATGAAGATGATGCCTTTCTGCGAGCAAGTCGGAGTGAGTACGGGCTGAGCGGTAGTGTTTTTTCCAAGCGACCCGAGATGCTTGAACGTTTTTATGACGAAGTGCGTGTTGGTGTCGTGAATTTTAACCGAAGCACGAACGGTGCATCCGGATTGTTGCCATTCGGGGGCACGGGGAAGAGCGGAAACTGGCGTCCGGCAGGGTCATGTGCGCCGCGTCTAGCGACGTATCCAGTTGCATTGATGCGACGACCACACGGGGAAATCACGCCTCACGGATTACTCGATAATTTATAGACACGGGAGAGAGCGGTGTGAGCGAAGAAGGAAATCAACACAAGACTCTAGAGAGCCGACAATCTCGTCATGTCTTCTACACTTGGTCTGCGCAAGATAAAGCCACCCCTGTTTCGATCACTGGTGGAGAGGGCGCAGTTTTTTTTGATGCGGAAGGAGAGCGTTGGCTCGATTTTGAAAGTCAGGTCTTTAACTGCAATCTGGGTCATGGTGAGCAGAGAGTGATCGACGCGATCCAGGCGCAGGCGTCTTCTCTAGGGGTGGCGCACCCTGCGGCTGTTTACCCAGCCAAAGCCGCTTTGGGTGAAGCACTAAATCACATTACACCGGAGGGGATGGATCGTTTCTTTCTTTGCTTGTCAGGTTCTGAAGCTGTCGAGAATGCGCTTAAGATTGCTCGAATGGTTACTGGTCGCTCCAAAGTGATCGCTCGGCGCCGGAGTTATCACGGTGCATCCATGGGCGCCTTGTCTTTGACCGGTGACCCTCGTCGATGGCCTGCGGAGCCCGGGTTGTGGGGAGTGATACGCATTGATGATCCCTATTGTTATCGATGTCCCTACAACTTGGAGCCGGAGAGTTGTGCGCTTCAATGTGCTACTCATTTGGAACACATCCTCCAAATGGAGGATCCGAACAGTATCGCCGCCATCTTTGTGGAGGGCGTTACGGGGACAAATGGTGGATTTATTCCTCCAGATGGGTATTGGCAAACGATTCGAGACATCTGTGACCGTTATGGAATCCTTCTGGTTGCAGATGAGGTTTTTACTGGTTTTGGTCGGACCGGTGAATGGTTCGCTGTCAATCATTGGGGCGTTAAGCCGGACCTCATGACCATGGCAAAAGGTGTTACGGGTGGGTATGCACCCTTAGGCGTAGTTGGTGTAAGTACCCAGATCGCCTCGCATTTTGACCTTAACACATTGTGGTGTGGCTTGACGGGGTATGCGCATCCGATTAGCTGCGCCGCTGCTGTTGCGGCGATTGAGGTATATCGATCAGATGATTTAATCAAAGCATCCAAGATTCGGGGGGAGCAGCTACTCAATTTGCTCAACGAATTGAAGCAAAATTGCCCCGTCATTGGTGACGTACGTGGTCTTGGACTGTTTGCAACCATTGAGTTTGTTGCGGACCGGGAGAGCAAGACCCCTATGAGTGAATATGGGCAGCCACCACCACCGGATAGCTTCATGCCTCGATTGGCTGCGGCACTTAGGCGACGGCGTATCCATGCTGCGACGAAATGGACCCAGTTGTTTCTGGCGCCCCCACTGTGTATCACGGAGCAGGAAATGATAGAGGGTATTGAATTGATCAAGGCTGCGATTTGTGAGGCGAGTGAGGGGATATGACCGGAAAAGTATATGAAAATGCTCGTGATGCGCTCTACGACTTAGGGTCTGGTGCCAGCATCATGTCCGGTGGTTTTGGGTTGTGTGGTAATCCTGAGAATTGCATCGCGCAACTCGCAGAGATGGACGTGAATGACCTAACCATTATTAGCAATAATTGTGGCAACCAAGGACGAGGATTGGCCGTTTTGCTACAGCAGCGAAAGGTCAGCAAGGTGATTGGCAGTTTCATTGGAGGTAATCCAGACCTTCAAAGTCAAATGTTGGCTGGAGAGGTTGAAGTTGAGCTTACGCCTCAAGGCACCTTAGCTGAGCGTATTAGGGCTGGCGGCGCGGGGATTGGTGGTTTCTTTACGCCAACTGGTGTCGGTACGGTGGTCGCCGAGGGTAAGGAAGAGCGCGTATTCGACGGAAAACGGCAGATTTTTGAACGGGGGCTAACCGCCGACTTTGCCATTATTCGAGCGGAGGTTGGTGATCATTTTGGCAATCTGAGATTTTACGGTACAGCCCGTAATTTCAGCCCTCAGATGGCGATGGCGGCAAAGATTGCGATTGTAGAAGTAGATACATTGGTACCGAACGGTGAACTCGCTCCAGCTGATGTGCACTTATCCGGCGTTTTCGTTCAGCGTATCTTTGAGGGACGAGATTATCTCGATCCGATTGAATATCGAACCACGCGTCCTCGATGAAACTCACAGTTAATACGCCTTCGGGGTTTGAGCAAGCGCGAGCCTGGATCATCGACACACTTCTGAGTGAGTTTCTAGGGCTCGACTACGTCATTAAACTCGTGGAAGGAGAGGAACTCTCCATTACTGTGGGGAAACGAGCGCTCATTATGCCGGATACATTCTTTGCTCGCGCACGAGGAGATTGGGGCGGCGTAGCCTCTTGCAGGCTGAACTTGAGCCAGACATTCTCAGTGGGGGAGTTGCCGTTTGAGGTCAACACACTCGAGCCAACTGTGCCAAACCTCATGGGAGACCAAATCTGTAATCTGTCAGAAGACCGATTAAGGTTGCCCATCGATATCTTTGGTACGGCTTTCGTGTTCTTGAGTCGTTATGAAGAGTTTGTTGATCACAGGAGAGATCAACACGACCGATATGCGGCTCGCTATTCACAAGTGGGCAAACCAGAGTTTTTGGAGCGCCCGATCGTCAATGAGTTACTCGAACTGCTGTGGAGCGGGCTGTTGTATCTTTACCCTCGTTTAGAACGAAGGCAGCGGCGAGGTCAGACGGCTGTCACTGCGGATATCGACATTCCCTATAGCCCGGGTAATGTGAATGTTCGCCGGTTGGTTCGGCGTATTGGTGGTGATATTCTCAGGCGTAAATCTTTAGGTGACGTTGTTGGGACACTCTCAAGCTTTGTGGCCACGAAATTTGGGTCCTATGGATTTGACCCGTATTTTCCTTCGCTAGAGTGGTTAATGGATGAGAATGAAAGATTCGGTCAGCATTTAACCCTCTATTTCATTGCGGATCAGAGTGCGGGAGATATCGATGGTGTATACTCCATCGACGAGCCGGTTATCCGAACTGTGATTGAGAGAGCTCGTTTGGCGGGGCATGACATTGGTCTGCATCCGAGTTACGAGACTTATCGCAATCCACATCAATTGAAACACGAGCGAGAGCGGCTCAATGATGTCATTCAGCAGGTCGACTCGACCTATGAGATCACCCAATGTCGACAGCATTTTTTACGTTGGTCTGTCTCGGAAACAGCCAAACATCAAGCGGAGGCAGGATTAAAGATCGACTCAACATTGGGATTTGCTGATGCCGCAGGCTTTAGGGCGGGGGTCTGCTACGAATTTGGGATGTTCGATCTAGTCGAGCAACGTCCGTTACCGATTCGTCAGCGACCGCTGGTGGCTATGGAGGTTAGTTTATTTGGTGCGAGCTATATGAACGTGAAAAACCATGAAGAGGCACTAGACATCTTAGAGAGGCTAAAGCAAAATTGCCTTCAATTTGACGGAGAGTTTCGTTTGCTCTGGCACAATAATATGTTGAGAACCAAAGTGGATAGAGATCTCTATAGAAAGATCATCTCGGAGGGGGGGTAAGCCAATGTTGCGAATGGGCTTGATTGGATGTGGTCGTATCGCTAAACGCCACGCAGACATTCTTGGAAATCGGCAGGTTGCGGGCGCGACACTTGCAGCCGTTTGTGATGTTGATTTGACGAAGGCAAAGACCATCGGCGAGACTTTTTCCGTGCCGAGTTTTAATTGCATGGACGAAATGATGTCGTCGGAGGAGATCGACGTTGCGGTGGTATTAACACCGAGTGGTTCTCATGCCGAACATGTGATTCAACTCGCTAAATTCGGAAAGCACATTATGGTGGAAAAGCCGATGGCACTCACATTGGACGACGCCGATGCGATGATCGCAGCCTGCGACCGTCACAATTGTAAACTCTTTGTGATTAAGCAAAACCGATTCAATTTACCTGTGATCAAACTTCGAGAGGCGCTTGAGGAAGGTCGGTTTGGCAAGTTGGTCATGGGGACTGTGCGCGTGAGATGGGCGAGGCATCAGGCATATTACGACCAAGATCCATGGCGCGGCACCTGGCAAATGGACGGTGGCGTCCTCACAAATCAAGCGAGTCATCATGTGGATTTGTTGGAATGGATGATGGGAGAAGTGGAGAGTGTCTATGCTATGGCGACAACACGATTAGCTGATATTGAAACGGAAGATACAGCTGTAGTCACGCTCAAATTTCGAAATGGTGCGCTGGGGATTATCGAGGCGACGACTGCCGCCCGCCCAACCAATATCGAAGGCTCGGTTTCTGTGCTTGGGGAAAGAGGTACGGTTGTTGTGGGTGGCATTGCCGTAAATCGAATGGATACGTGGACATTCGAAGATAAGCGCCCTGACGACGAGGTGGTCCTCGCGGAGTTTTCCGAGAACCCTCCAGATGTCTATGGGTTTGGACATAAGGCTTATTACGCACATGTGGTTCAGTGCATCAGTGAAGGAGGGCCTAATCTCGTTGACGGCATGGCCGGACGTAAGAGTCTTGAACTGATTAGCGCCATCTATGAGTCGATTGAGACGGGTCAAGAGGTACGGCTTCGCTTTTCACCTCGGCGCTGTAGGCTTGGTATGAGATGATTCACGAAACCGCGATTATTCATGACAATGTTTTGTTGGGCAACGGTGTGGTCGTTGAGGCCCACTGCATTATCGGGCAGCCTTTTCGAGGGTATCGAGGAGAGCAAACGGTTATTGGTGATGGGGCAGTGATTCGCTCTGGTACATGTATCTATGCCGGGAACCGCATTGGTAAGAATTTTCAAACAGGCCATAAGGCGAATGTCCGAGAACTCAATTCGATTGGGGACCGGGTGAGCATTGGGACCCTGAGTGTCGTGGAGCATCATGTGACCATCGGAGATGATGTGCGATTGCACACTCAAGTGTTCGTGCCGGAATACTCCGTATTGGAATCTCATGCTTGGTTAGGACCGAATGTGGTTTTGACGAATGCCTTGTATCCGACTCATCCGAATGTGAAAGAACAGTTAAAGGGACCCACAATTCGAGAGCACGCGCGCATCGGCGCCAACGCCACGGTATTACCCGGCGTGGACATCGGTACCTACGCGCTCATTGGTGCCGGTAGTGTCGTCACAAAGAATGTTGAGCAGCGAACCATCGTAGCCGGCAATCCAGCGCGTTTTATCCGTAATGTCGATTATTAAGTGAGTTCGAGGGCTCTCGATGGGCATCAAATAGGGAAAGTATCATGATTCGGTTTTTAGACCTGCAACAACAATATCTATCTATCAAGAGTGAGATCGACGCTGCTGTCGCTTCGGTGATTGAGAATAGTGCCTTTATTGGCGGCGATGGCGTTCGGACATTTGAGAGAGAGTTTGCCGATTTTCAACAGGCGAAGCATTGTATTGGCGTGGGCAATGGTACAGACG
>JBMYRY010000035.1:0-11847 GCA_049602795.1 Bradymonadia bacterium | reverse complement strand
TGCGCCATTACCGTCTCGGTCGGTTACAAAGATGGTCTCGTCCGAAGTTAACTTCAAGGTTCCAAAGGTGATGTCGGTTCCGGATTGTGCGCGTAGACCCGTAATCACATGGGCATTACCTCGGGTCTCAATCTCGATATTTCGACCGTCTTCCGCGGTGAGAATTAAACGATTATCTCGGTCTTTAGAGGCAAAGACACCCGTCTCATGCCTACGCTCATTCAGCGCGAACATCAAATCGTCATCCGCCTCAATCCCAACGTCAATCCCGCTGAAACGAACACCGTTTACAAACAGTTCACTGCCCACATCAAGTCGGCCGCCTCTAACCTCATCCACGCCAGTGCGACGAGTGCCAAGCACTTCAGCAGTTACCTGTGTGTGTTTAGAGAAATCATTGATGGCGGCAGCTTTTGCGATGGCTGAAGCACTATTTAAACTCGTGCTCAGTTGATCGTCTTCGGTGAGTGTACTTCTGATACCAATGTCATTAAGCCGAAGTTCACCGCTCACCAAAGCAAGGTGGCTCATTTGTTCCGTCTCACGCAGCGCCATCCGAGGAAACCGACTTGGCTCAAAGGCCTTAATGTCCAAATCGATAGATTCGAAAGCTGACATGCCCACATGAAGCCTTTGTCCCAAAAACTCTTCGCCTAGAATCCGTCGATTAAATATCTTCGTGTTCTTGGTGATATGCCGGAGCCCATCTACCAAATCAGAGAAACCTTCGTGGAGTTTAAGTCGATCGCCCTCGGAGTTGGTGTCGTTTGCCGCCTGTACGGCAAGAGCTCGCATGCTCTCAATAATGTTCGATGCCTCCATCAAAGCACTGTCACCAGCGCGAGCGACATGAATGCCTTCGTACGCGTTACGAGCCGCACGGCTATAGCCTCGAATTTGTTGTTCAAACGCCTCTACTTGATCGACTCGTCCAACATCGTCAGCCGCTTCATTAATTCGCTTCCCAGTGACTAGGTTTCGATACTGTTTACGCACTTCCGTATCGTTACGACGGATGTGTGCCTGTAGTTTATTTCCCTGATTTGACGACAATCGAAGAGACACTCAACAATACCCCATATCACTCGGTTGGTCAGCGGTGACCAATCCAATCTACACATCGGTATTTTCAGTGCTTTCTTTAAAATCGGCTGGATAAGCCTGGCGTATAATTGGTCAGCCCAGATCGATGACCATACCCTCTCTGGCAATGGTCAATTTTGTGCCGCAGTTTCCGTGTTCAGCCTGAATCGCAGCATTGATTACATCCAACTGTGCATCTGTCCGCATCGGATCGTGATGCGTGAGCACAAGATGGTTCGCCCGCGCTCGTTTTGCCATTTGGATGCATGCTTCGTAAGAACCATGACCCCATCCGACCTTGCCGGGATATTCCTCGGCGGTATACATGGAATCAGTGATCAGCACATCCACATCCTTGAGCCAGTCTTCGATACTGTCATTACGGAGCGAAATCAAATCTTGGTACTCATTAAACTCTGGGTCGTTTGGTGAGTAAATATTCTGCAACGGTTCATGATCGCCAGTGAAGAAGACCTTTTGCCCATCAGCCTCGATCAGATAACCAAAGTTCAGAACTGGATGATTCATCAGCACGGGCGTTACTTTTGCGCCACCAATCTGAGTAGATTGCCCATCTTTGAGGCTCGCGTAATCGATTCGCGCTTTAAGCTCACTTTCGCGAACAGGGTAGTAACAATACTCCATCTGACCAGACAAAATTTCTCTCAGAGATTTGTCGTACACGGGGTCGAAGGTACCGTAAAACTTGATCTCATTACCGGGCACAAAAAGTGGCACGAAAAACGGTAAGCCTTGGATGTGGTCCCAGTGGGTGTGAGTGACCAACACGGATGTCTTAAGAGGCATTCTCTTCGCCAGTTCATTCCCCAGCCTGAAGATCCCGGTCCCACCGTCCAAAATGATGACTTCGTCATGGTTGGTCCGGATTTCGATGCAGGTCGTGTTACCGCCATAGACCATTGTGTCTGGTCCAGGTGATGCGATTGAGCCTCTTGTTCCCCAAAACCGAATGTGCACAACTACACCTCTCTAAAGACTTGAACGCGTTCAACGGCAACCTTAACGGACTCGATTTCCTCTCTCAATTCGCCGAGTGTGAAGGACAATGTGGCACCTAATGACTCATGAGCCTCTTCAACATGACAATTCTTAGGTTGGATCTCACCCATGATCTTAGAGGCAAGCCACAAGACATCCATCAATTGCGTTCTCTCTACCTCATCTTGAACATCTCGGTGGAAACGAATCGCCTCTGAGATTACCGCCTCAAGCTTCCATTTTTCAGCGACCATCCCACCAATTTCGAAATGGTCCATACCGATAAGTTCCCGTTCGACCAAGAACTTGGGGCGATCAGTGGCCTCAGCAAGAACAGAAGCCCGGCGATATATTTTTGGCATTTGAAGCGCAATGAGCACCGATCCAAAATTATGCAGCATGCCCGCAAGGAATGCTCGCTCAGTCTGTCTCGGATCTAAACCAATGCGGTTACCAATCCACCGACAAGCTGCGCCCACGCCTAGCGAGTGTGCCAGGAATTTCTCCATGTCCATGCCCGCTTTGTTTTGTTTCGGCAAAACCCCAATGGCAGCAACCGTAAGCGCCACGTTCTTAAGCGTATTGAGACCGATAAACGCAAGCGCCTCTTTGACGGAACTGATACGTCGAGACAAACCAAAATAAGCCGAATTCACCACCTTCAAAATACGCCCGGTAAGTACCGGGTCATGCTCTACAACGCGAACGAGTTCCTTCGGACTGCAATTTATATCGCTGGTTAATTCCAATACTTGCTGAACACTCTCAGGGAACGCAGGCATGCGGTCCACCATTTCAACAACTTCTTGGCGACTCAATGTCTTTCTACTCATTAGACTGTATGCCCTGACCTTACACGATTGGCTGTATTTCAACCGACACAAGTGACGGAAAAAGAAAGTGCCCCCACCAGAACAATAGCGCGGTCCTCAGCGATTCGCGAAGAAAAATACGTCTGGTTTGAAGGAAAAATGACCCTAGTCGAGTAATTGATGATGGACGGTCAGTCCAAGCAAGACCTCGGCAGCCCATTGCCATTCAGTGATGAACTCCGTCTGATTCCCTGGGCTTAAATTGACGCGTTCGATAGCTTTGTCGCCAAGCTCTTGATTGTGATAGCCCCGCAGCGAAAGGGGAATTCGAATATCGTAATCCTTGACCGGCAATTTGAATTCCAACTCAAATCCAAAATTTAGGGTTTGGTAAGACGACGCCGTACTCGAAACACTAAGGAGGTTCAGAGACTTTAATTCGGATGTGTCCGGGAAATGAAAAGCCATGCCGAACAAAAGAGAAGGCTGCACGGAATCGGTGGGCAAGGTAAGTCGAAGCAAGAGCGGCACCGTAGCTGAATCTTGTTCTACTTCAATATCGTAGGAGCCTCCGTTGATATTGTAAGTCGCTGTTGCATTCTCCTTTCGCGTTAAATACCCCGTCTCAAACCCAATAAATCGATCATAGGTTAGCCCAACTGTCAGCCCCACACTATGCCCGAGACCACCGAAACCAGAATAGGGCACACGAATAGGTTGACCCGTGGGTGATGTTGCCGCCTTATCAGCTTCAGATGGTTCATCAATGAACGTCCCCAAGGGACCAGCCAACAATCGGACGTCAAGGGTTAGCTGAGGCCGCTCACGTTCTGCTCTCGGCGCTTTCGTCTGCCAATCGGGAGACTGGGTCTCCGCAAGAGCAACCAAAGCAAACGAACAAATGAACCAAACGGATATGCAGATTCTCATGACACGCGCCTCCAAAAAGCAGTGATGTCTCTGTCTGCACTAATCGACATAAAACGTCAATGAGCTTTACAAATCTTAGCGTTCGAATTGGTTTTCAGAACTCGAACTAGAGGAAAAACTAAAGCACTGCCACGTTCGATAGGTCCAAAAGCCAAGGGACTTGGCGTGACTCTTCAACGCATCCTCATCAGCATTGAGGTGCACGACCAAACCAACACCACGTTCACACGCCGCTTCGAGTAGTGCGCAAATCAACAGCCTAGCGATGCCTTGTTTACGGAAACCTGGATCAACCCAAAGAGAGAGTACACCGAGGTCCTGACGACCCTTGATCGCGACCACCGAACCAATGGACACATCACCACTCCACGCCTCAAAACCGATCAAATCATCAGTTTCTTCTGGGCGTAGCATATTGATGGTGTGCGGTAATTCATTGACCAATTCTGGTCGATGGTTACGCCAGGTTTGGTAGGGGGTTGGATCTGGTCTTACGGACGCATTTTTGAAGGTTGGCGGCACATCATATAAATCGCCATCCCACCGATAAGCGAAAATCGTAGACTCATACTCAAAGCCCCGCTGCGCCATAAAACGCAAGGCACTACGCTGCCCAGCATCACATAACGCCAGCGCTCTTCCACTGCTAGGCAGCACCGAGTTAAGCAATCGCGTACCAAGACCTAAACGCCGGGCATCTACCGCAACCGAGACTTCCAGATATACAGCAGACTCCACGCCATAACGCCACGCTACGCCAGCGATGTCATCTGAATGATCCAAGATGGCAACCCCGCGGTCAAAACGTACAAACGGCAGCGGTCTAAAAAGAGGATCAGACTCCATCGTTCTGGTCTGAAAGTGGGCGCGGCGAGCCAAGTCTACCGTTGACAGATCCACGGTCCGCCATTCATCAATGAGCTTATCGTCCATACATTGGACCATGACATGGTTCGCCTTCATCACAAAAGGGCGAGGTTTTGCACCTTAAAACGGTGCCGATTCGGGGTCAGACTGCGTTACTGACAGACCAAGCTTTGTCCAAGTTGCTCGCCCTCAGGTACGCAATAATCACGGGCTCTCCGATAATTACAGCAGAAGAAGTCTTCTGGACATTCCAAATCTCCTTCTTGACCGCAGGGGATGCCACACACCTGACGACCGCCCACAACAGGCACGCGATAACAGACTTCATTGAACTCGCAATCGTCGTTATTCTCACAGTAAGGCGCATCCGCCAGGCTCCCGTTGCCCCAATCACTCACAGGAATCTCAACACACTCTCCCTCTTCAGGATCACACAAGAAGCCGTCATCACAACTAATCATCCCGCATAGGTCAATACATGCGCCTGTGTTGATGTCACACATTGCCGCTTCACCGCAATTGGCAGGCGAGCACACACCACCAAGTTCGGACTGCTGACCGAACCGGTTGACTTCATTGGTCTCACAGGTTTCAGGGTTGACTTGGACAGCCTCCAAAAACCTGCGTTGGTCGCCTTCAACCGCTACACCAAACAAATAAGGGCCAAAGCTCACGGGCATATTGTCACCGCAACGGATCGTCACCGAGGCGCTCGCCGGCTCCGCCGACTCGTTCGGATATCGATCAATCCCAACCGTATGCCAGCCTTCGACAGCATCGCCCACACGAATCTGCTCATAGGGACGGTCACCTTGATTAGGATAATCGAACTGATAGCCCGGATCACACCAATCAAATCTTCGATTCGCAGACCAGCAATCCCCCTCACTACCAAAGGTAGCTCGAGGACCAACCATATGCAGGTCAAAATCAACGTCAGCGACGCCCCACGACAGTTCGACAATCAATTGCGGTGAAAGTTCGTCACACGCATCACCACGCCCGTCAAGGTCTGAATCGAGCTGGTTATTATTGGGCACGTCACGGCAATTATCACACGCGTTCCCGACGCCATCATCGTCAAAATCTCCCTGATTCTCATTCGCTCGTGTTGGGCAGTTGTCCATCGCATCAATGACGCCATCCTCGTCGATGTCACGGGTATCAATACACGCATCACCAACATCACCACCCGCCTGATTTGCGTTTGCCACTGTTGGACAGTTGTCACATGCGTCACCCACACCATCATCGTCTGTGTCGCGTTGGTCTCGATTTGGTGTTTCAGCGCAGTTATCCTGATCGTTCGCCACGCCATCTAGATCCGCATCTTCGATTTGCGCAGGCTCACACACGTCCCCAATGCCATTACCGTTATTATCCGCTTGGTCCGGGTTACTCACATTCGGACAATTGTCACATGCATTGCCGAAGGCATCATCATCGTCATTAACTTGACGCGGATTCTCTCGTTCAACACAGTTATCATCGCCGTCAAGCACGCCATCGCCATCTACATCGCCGCACACATCGCCCTGCCCATTGCCATCACGGTCCGCTTGATCCGGGTTCGATACGTCAGGACAATTGTCGCAACGGTTGCCAACACCATCATCGTCATCATCAGTCTGAGAGTTATTCGCTACCAAGGGACAATTGTCCTCAGCATTTACCACCCCATCCTGATCATCGTCTTCTTCGGGCATTAATTCACAGAGATCTCCCACTCCATTCTCGTCTTCGTCTCGTTGGTCTGCGTTGGCGAGGTCTGGGCAGTTATCCTCATCATCAGGTACACCATCGAGGTCTCGGTCTTCGACGGGTGGGTCAACAGGACCTGCATCGGGATCTGTAGGGGCCATGTCTTGCTCAGGTTCGGGTTCACTCGCATCAACGACTACGAGCGTTCCGGCATCAACCACATCGGGTCCTGCATCAGGCTCTTCCACTTCGCCGTCGCTATCCAATGTACCTGAATCATCACCCACCTCGCCACCATCGCCCATGCCGGAGGTCATGGAGCCATCAGTGTCAGGATTTGGTGGTAAATCATCAATCGCTCGGTTGTCCTTGACACATCCCGCAAACACGAGACTCAAGCAAAAAACCACTTGGAGCATTGTTTGATAACCAGTAGTGGAACTCATCATCGTCTAACCTTTCGATCCTAATTATCTAGCCAACCAGCAAGAGCGGTCAGTGTAGACCGCATCGAACCAAATTGCGAACTCTCTCATTCGGCTATCGTCAACCGAATCACTTGTCTGTTTCGATGTCCCCAAAATGCCCTGCACACATCTTGTACCAATGAATACGGTGCTAAAGCTACTGAATGTGATTTGTCACACTCAAAAGATCAACTCGTGGAGAGACACGTTCCTGAATCTAAGAGTTAAACGAACCCGCTCATGACAATTGAGAGCACCGCAAATGGATCGCTGTGATTGGTAGGCTCTGCGGTCGAACAGCATCAACGCCCAATGGTAGACGCTTCAACGCAACGGGCTGTTGATGTTTAAGCTGTATTTAGCAATACTCTAGAGCAGGTCGAAGACCGGTTCGGACACAACCTCAACGAAGGGCGATTCCATATCAACCTATGAATGATTCGATGCCAATATGGGTCTACACGTTCTTCGCGCTCGCGCTGATTTCATGCGGATATCATAGCGTCAACCAACCCGCACCAAGGTCCTGTGTTCAAATCAATGATCTCCAACTGACCAATCACTTGGTTGCCCCGAACGCAGACCTAATCGTTGAAGGACTCCTACAGAGATATTTTCCCGTAACGGAACGCGTGACCGGGGGGCTCGACATGCGTTTGCTCATTTCGCCGGGGCGTGAGTATCTCACTGGATATACTGCCGATGGCAACCTCGCGGCAAAAACCATCGAGATAGAACTACAACTGGATTTGCTGCAAGGGAAGAAGCTGATTTGGAGTGCGACTCAGCGCGCCCACTCGAGGGACATGCTGATCCGGGTCAATCCTCGTTGGTCTTCGTCTGTTGAAGATCAAGGGTTACGTCAAACCTTAGAACGAGGTATAGCTGACCTACGCATACGGCTTGAAGATCAATGTGCTCGAATCCAAGCGAACGAGACTAAACCATGAAACCACCTGAAACCCCTGAAGAAGTCGGTCATTCCATATACTTAATTGGTGGAGAAGAATCCTCGATCTCAGACAAGTGGGTCAACGCCATCAGAAGCCAAGTCTTTCGGGATGGGGGAGAAGATTTCAATTTCGACCGCTTCGATGCCAGAGAACTAACTGACGTCGATGCGATTTCCAGAGCTGCACGCACGCTTCCGATGCTCAGCCCAAAACGACTCGTATTAGTGAAGCACGCCGAAGTACTTCTGACGCTTTCTAAAGACCGGGCTAAGCCGCTACTCGACTATATAGCCAATCCAGACCCCTGCACGGTCTTAGTATTCTACGTCAATGGCAAGATTGGCAAAGCCAGTGCCTTGGCGAAGGCACTTCGTAAAGCGGCTCATGTGGTCGAATCCAATGCATTGAGAGAACGAGAAGTACTACCTTGGCTCAAAAGTGAGATCAGCGCCAAAGGTGTCACCCTACAGCATGATGCGGCCCTCCTTCTCGTCGACTGCCTGGGTAATGACTTACGGTCACTCTTGGATGCGGTTGACAGGCTCACGCTATATGTCGGTGCAGACGCGCCAATCACTGCGCAGGCAGTCTCTGAACTTGTTGTGCCTTCCCGAACCAAAAACATTTGGGAGTTTCTCGATGCGTTAGGCGATCGGGCGCCAGGAAAGGCACTACAGACCGTTGCGCAACTGCTCGACCAAGGTGATGCACCGCTTCAAATCCTCGCAATGGTTTCCAGATTTTATCGCCAATTAACCATTGGACACACAGTGCTAAACAGAGGAGGATCGAAGAGTGAGGCTGCAAAGGAGGCGGGTGTACCTCACTTCAAGGAAGCGAACTTTTCTAGGCAATGTCGCAAGTATACGCATGAGGATCTGACACGCGCACGAGCGACGATCTACTTACTGGATCAAAAATTGAAGTCGTCAAAAGTCGAGGGCAGGATTTGGCTAGAGCATGGCATCTTGGAGATGTCCGCGCCAAGAGGCTAGTGCAATGCACCGCCAATGATTTAGAGCTTGTTAACAGCCTTCACAAGTCGCCCGATTGTACGAGACGCTTTATTTCGGTGAATCACACCTTTGCCAGCAGCCTTCGACAGAAGAGTAACCGAAGTTGTGAGCAGTTTTTGTGCTGCCTCAGCGTTCCCCTCTTCGATTGCTGCACGCAATTCCTTTAGACGTCCACGCATCGTGGAAATGACGTGTCGATTGCGCAATCGGCGCTTTTCATTTTGTAGTGTTCGCTTCGCTGCAGACTTGTGATTTGCCATCACGGTCTCCTTACAGTCCTAAATTGATTCAGATCGTATCCCGGACATAACTATCCAGGGCGCGGAAGGTATCAAGAAAGTTGAGTGAGGTCAAGTCTCTTGAAGTACGTTCACGATCTTCTTTCGTTATATCGTATTTAGCAAGAATCAATGGCGCTCGACCACGTGTTCCATCGACGCCGCTCTGGACCCTTAAAACAATTGACCGGAGAAGGTTCCCGGCAGTCCGCCTTCCCACAAGCCATTCTCGATTGTATCTGCTTTAACGGGCGGCGTAGTTCGAGTATCTCGGAGATCGCACTCGCCCCAAATCGTAAAAGTGTCAAAGTTAAGGGAGTCAGCAAGTTCTCTAGCGAGCCATTCACCGGCTGCCTCAACACCTTCGCGACACGCCGCTTCCACGAGGGCATCAACGGGGACAAAAGGTACTGACACTCGCTCCGCGGCTAAGTCACCAACAAAGTCACACGGTACGATCTGGTTGAGAACATCACCAAAGCTTTGCGCCCCCTGAAAGTACTCAGGTAAGACGAAGCGTTCAATAAACCAAATAATCGCCACAGCAAGATTCATTCTAAGCTCGTGTTCGTAGATCTCCATGTGATCTACAAATCGATGCTCGACGATTTTCGCTTCAAAAGGCGACTCACTCAATGACAGACCAAGTTCAGTCATTGGAATCTCATAGCGCCCACAGCCCGGATTGTTTGGCGAACATCCATCAGTCCAGTTGAAGACCAACTGCCGCCAAATATGAATACCCGACAATTCACAGGTCATTTCGTCCTCATCTCCGAGGCGCAACAAGCCTTGCATCTCCAGATCCGTCAGAATCTGAGCCGTATTTTCCGCCATATTCGCTGCCCGCTGTGCCCAGTTCGGCAAATAATTCTGGCGTACATAGGTCACCGCATTGTTCACGACTCCTCGGACAATGGGGCGCACAACCGAACCAGCCAAACCGCCAATGCGGTCCGCCACCATATCTCCCACCAACCCACCCGGATCGGTCAGGATCTGTAAAACAGTCATCATCGTATTGTTAAAATCATCGCCAATAATCGCTGCTGGCTGATAACGACTTTCCAATTCGTATTCACCCTTCGTTCTCAGACAACCAGGACCGCCGGTACCGGGCCCCGTTGACACTCGATCTAAGTTAGGCGGTAAAACAATATTGACGTCATACGTTAAACTGCGGGTGTTGGGCGCCGTCATCGTCAACCGAAAGAAGCCTGGCGTCTGTGGCGCGATCACCTGAACGGACGCCTTACCCAATTGATTACTTGTAGCCGTCTGAGTATTCAGACTCGCTCCAGATGGTCGCATTTGACTGACTTCATTAATTTGGAAAGTCACCGGTATGTTTGGTGCCGGTCGTCCGTAATATGTGACCACGCGGACACCGATACTTGACTGCTGTCCCGCGTATACCGTGAAACGTCCGTCCCCTTCTTGGTTCAAAAAATATCCATTTTCGGTGTCAATGAGTTCTTGATTGAGTTGCAGATCATCCTCGCTATCGAGCACAACTCGTTCGCCGTCATCACAGGGTACGCACTCTCCCTGATACGCCGCACAGGGACAGGTCTTTCCTTCAACACCGCAGCCAGCAATGATCATTGCTAGGACGCAGAAAGTTGCAAATGCATACCATCGAATACTATTGAGCATGCCGTCTCCTTTTGGAACGAGTGAATCGCGGTTCGACCTTATTGTAACGAAAGCACAGTTCTGATCCTAGGCTCATCGCTCAGATTGAATGAATTTTCTGATCCGGAGGGGTTCATCAGGCAGCCTCTTGACTGCCAAAACCATCACGAGTCTCGCTTTGATCAACGTCCTAAAAACACATTCGACCAGGTCAGCATTGCACCTCTTGTGAGGCTACACGCGCTGTGCTACCTTCAGCTAACTTCAACTGACCGAGTTTGATGGGGAGACGGTGTAGTCGATGAGCATAACGCTGCGTTCATACGTATTTCTCGATAGTTTACAACCACAACTGACTAGCTATGTCGGAAAGACATCGCGCGGTTTTCTTCCGGTGCCTACCATGGCATCTCTTTGGGTAGAAATTGCCCCCGGGATCGCGATAAATCGGGTAACTGATACGGCATTAAAAGCAACGAAAGTTGTGCCAGCAGTCCAGGTCGTCGAGCGCGCATACGGATTGCTTGAAGTTCACGATTGGGACCAGGGCGAGGTTCGTAACGCTGGAGACGTGATCTTAGATGGTTTGCAATTATCTGAGGACCAACGCATGAAACCAACCATCGTTTCAGACCAGGTCATTCGGAGCGTTGAACCGTACCAAACCCAAATCATCAATCGGAACAGCCGGGGCAACATGATCTTGCCGGGTCAATCATTGTTTATCCTCGAAACAATGCCCGCGGCGTACATCACCCTCGCGGCTAATGAGGCGGAGAAGGCTGCGGATGTTTACTTGATCGATATACGCCCCTATGGGGCATTCGGACGCCTGTATCTGTCAGGTTCAGAAGCAGAAATCGATGCAGCGCGGGAAGCTGCGCTGAATGCCCTCGCGGGTATTACCGGGGTAGAGGCCCCAAAGAAGAAATAGACAACCTAAAACAAAAGAAAGCGAGTTCAAGACTCGCAGAGATACAAACGATGTTCTTTAAGGAGAGAAGCAATGGCTGATGCGCTCGGAATGATTGAAACACGCGGATTCGTGGCGATGGTTGAGGCTGCAGACGCAATGGTAAAGGCGGCAAAAGTTGAGCTCGTAGGCT
>JBMYRY010000034.1:0-12116 GCA_049602795.1 Bradymonadia bacterium | reverse complement strand
ACCGACGACCCACATGGGATCGTTCCCCCAGACCTTGAAGAACGTAAAAGGTTCGGGGGGGTCAAGATTTGGGACTCTCTCCCAAACGCCATTTCCACGTGAGGTCAGGATGATGTTTTGCTCTCCATCTATTCTATAACTCCCGCCTACGGCAAATAGTTGTCCCGAATCATTACCCCAGATTCCGTATAGAATGGTGTTGTCTGCGATAGGCGTTTGTTCGGACGACCAATCGCCTTGTGCAGTTCGTCGAAGGATGCGACCACCATCTCCGCATGCCCACATCTCTCCGTCTCTATTACCCCAAAGCCACCAAATTGCGGGGCCCGGCGGCGTGTCTTCCTCGGTTAACGTCATTCCGTCGAAGCGATAAATGATACCTGACTCTCTACCAGTCGCTCCGCCCGACAGGAAAATAGTGTCTGCAGATTTGAAGGTGCCGAGTATCGCTCTCTCGCGATCAATCTCAATCAGAGTTGACTGGGTTTGGAGCACATCCAGACGAGTGTTAAGGGCTTCATTCGTTTCGAGGCCATCGCATCCCAGCATGAGGATGACGAGGCACACGAGCGCACACGGCTTCATGCTAACCTCTTCGTCTGCGTATGAACGCAAAGAATATGCAACTAAGGAGTAAGGCGATTGGGGGCGAGTGACTTACAGGGGACTGGCTACAATCGCAACCACTGTCGTTCACTGATTCGCTGGATTGATCAACACCTCCATCAAATGTGAATGACGGCGGGGTTATATTCTGGTCGTAGGTCGATGGTGTGAAGTTTGTGTCGGGTTGCTCGATTCCCAGATCGGCTAAATTGCCCGGAATCATGGCATCACCAGTGTTCATCGGTTCCTCGTTTTGCCAATCGGCTATACATTGTGCGGTTGTATCGATGATCGCACACCGTTGACCATTTGGGCATTCGATATTGAAGCATGGATCATGGCGGCACTGTCCCGTAAGGCATGTCTGACCGCGGGGACAGATGATGCCCGCACAATTCGTATCACACTCACCCGAAACGCATTCGACACTGCCTGGACAGTCAACCTGGTGACATTCATTCTCGATGCACGCTCCATCTTTACAGTGCTCTCCATATCCACAAGCGATGGTTGCACAGCTCCGAATACATTCCGCCTCGCTCTCATTTTGTCTACAAAAATGATTCGGCGGGCATTGGGTGTCAGCGCACTGGTCGAGCACGCATTCTCCGGACTCACATCTTAGTCCGTCATTACATCCGGTGAGGTAACACGTATCACCCACGCATCGACCTTCCGAGCAGACTTCTCCGGCCGGACAGGTGATCTCATTACATGGATCGAAACACTGACCGTCACGACAGGTGAAGCCGTCGGGACATTGAGCGGCAAGGCACTGTGGCACGCATCCTTGGTCGACGCAGACCTTCGTCGGATCGGGACATTCGTTAGAAATACAGTCATTGGCACAAATACCTAGACTACAGGTTTTACCGTCTGGGCAGAGTTCGCCTTCGTCCAACATCCCGTCACAATCATTGTCGAGTCCGTCGCAGACTTCCGTCGGAGTTAGTCCACAGCGCCCACATGCATTCAGAAGTGTTTCGTCAACAAAGCCATCACAATCATCGTCAATCGCGTTACAACTTTCGCCTTCTGGGACGCGATTTGGTGTACATGCATACAAACCGGTGGTGCAAACTTGAGTGCCCTCACTGCATGCACCAATTTCGCCGGTGTCACAGGGGGTATTCATACTGGTGGCATCTTCATCCGTTACGCCATCACAGTCATTATCTAGTCCGTCACAGGATTCCGGGACTGGCGTATAGCTGACTTCGCAGATGAAGCCGCCATTAAAGCAACGCTGAGCACCCTGATCGCACTCGCCAAAGCGACCAGTTGAACAGGGGGCCCCACTTTCGGGATTGCCCTCGTCGATCTCTCCGTCGCAATCATTGTCTTGCCCGTCACATCTTTCATCCACGGGCTCTTGAAGCACTGCGCAAGTGAGTTGACCATCTAAGCAGAGAGTTCTACCAACTGAGCACTGACCTATCCGGTCAAAGAGTGGACAGACTGCGCCTTCACCGGGGCCACCCTCGTCGAGGCGTCCATCACAATCGTTATCCAAGCCGTCGCATTGCTCAATTACCGGTCGAAGCGTGGGTACGCACTGGACGTCACCACCAATGCATCTGGAAATACCCGCGGTACATTCCCCAAGTAAGTCGGAAGCACAATTGAGTCCGACTCGAACGTCTACCTCATCTACCAATCCGTCGCAGTCATTGTCACTACCGTCGCATACTTCTTGGCTCGGTTGCGTGATTTGTTGGCAATCTGCCTGGCCGCCAATACAAGATAATGCACCGAGTCTGCATGAGCCAAGCAAACCCGTATCGCAGGGGGTCGCGTTGGCGATCGCTGCTTCATCCACCGTGCCATCACAATCATTGTCAAGACCATCACAAGCCTCTTGCGAGGCATCATCTTGCGATTGGCAGACAAGTCCATAGGTCTGTTGACTGTCGATAAATGCACAATTGATTTCACCTGTGCTACAGACGCCAAGGCGACCCGTATCGCATTCGCTACCTACGGAATTGATGTCTTCATCGGTGAAACCATTGCAGTTGTTATCGATGCCATCACAAACCTCAGGACTTGGGACGACCAGACTCGAGCAACTGATTGAGCCGTTAATGCACACAGTTTTCCCGCGCGCGCAGGCACCAACCAATTGCGTGGTGCATGTGATGTCAGTGCCAACGGCAGTCTCGTCTATGAGACCATCGCAGTCATCGTCAATCCCATCACAGATTTCTACAGTGTCAGTTCGGTCGTCCGGTGCGAGAACATTCAGACACACCAGACCTCCGGATTCGCAGGCTGTTACGCCCTCTGCACAGACGCCTGGATCACTTGTCAAGCAGGGCGCACCCGTGCCAGGGCTATCTTCGTCGATCACATTGTCGCAGTCATTATCCTGCCCATCACAGAATTCCGGAAAGCCAACGGATGGACCATTACACCTTAATTCTCCGAGTGCGCACTCAATTACGCCCGCTCCGCATTCTGTTTGGCAAATATCACCGACATCAGGCACGATTCCGGGAACTGGGCTGATAACCGCATCGTCGACGGTGCCATTGCAGTCATCATCGATGCCATTGCAAATTTCCGGGTTCTGGTTGGGCTCCAAGAGTCCGCTACAGATCTTGATGCCGCCTTGACAGATCGTCGTCCCCTGTGCGCAGGCACCTACTCGGTCAGGAAGAACACAGTTTTCACCGGTCTCGGGTTCACCCTCATCACTTAAACCGTCGCAGTCATTGTCAAAACCATCGCATAATTCCTGGGCCGCGTTATTCTCTCGGATACAGAGCGTTTGTCCGCTAATGCATTGAGTGATGCCCTGAGAGCATAGACCCAGATCGCCTGTTGCGCAGGGACGATTTCCATCCGGATTATTCTCATCCACGACCCCATCGCAGTCATTGTCTAGACCATCACACACTTCCGTGCTGGCGGGCGTGAGAGGGCGGCATTCAATGGCCCCATTTTGGCACGCTGTAAACCCATTGGAACATACGCCTGGCAGACTGGTCACACAACTCTCCAGCCAGGTGGCGCTGTTTTCGTCGACGGCATTGTCGCAATCGTTGTCGAGACCATCACACAATTCTCGCTCGGGGGTTAGATTGGGAATGCACACTTCGGCGCCATCAATGCAGTACTGCTTACCTACGGCACAAGCGCCTCCAGAGGCTGCAGCGCATGATCCGCCATTGTTTTCAACGTCTTCATCGACTGCTTCATCACAATCATCATCGAGTCCGTTGCAAAGCTCTACGTCAAGCGCCACGCAATTTAAGTCGTCACATAGGTCTCCGAGACCGTCGCCGTCCGTGTCAAGCTGGTCTGGATTAATCACTTGGGGACAATTGTCACAAGCACTACCTAAATGGTCGGCGTCATCATCGAGTTGAGAAGGATTGTGAATCGCCGGACAGTTGTCGAGATCTTCGCATACCCCATCGGCATCTGAATGTGTGTCTCTACAGCCGCCGGTTAGATTTTGTTGGAGGGTTAGAAGGGCAAAGAGGGTTGCATTCACTGGTCTTTCGCACACGAAGCCGGGATTGGCTTCACATGGGAATGTACCGTCTTCATTTTGTTGGCTCATCAATGTGTGCTGTATGTCATATAGCAGGGAAGGTTCGATGTCGGGATATCCATCGTCTGCGGGTACTCTGCGCGGCGTCCAGACGAAGTAGGGAGGACCCATGAGCGATTCTGGAAGCATTTGTTTCAGTCTCATCATGCTCCAAAGCTGTTCATGGAATCGCTCGTCCGCATTGATGGGGTTGTTGAGTGTAAAGAACTGCGCTAATTGGCTCAACGATTGGCGCTGAGTGATTTCAACGGTTTGTCCATTGAGAGATTGGTTTATATAGGTCAATGCGGCGGTACTCGTGACGTGCAATGCTGTCTCGCTGCACGGTCTCAATGACCATCCACCGTTTGGTAATGTCGTTTGTCGCAGTAAATCTTTCGCTTCATCAAGACTGTCACGAATGGATTGATTTACACTGCCGCCCCGATCAGACCGTTGTGAAGCAAGGAGTGCTGAAAGCGCCACTTGGGTGGTCCATAAGTCATGTGTTGTGCCGTTGATAGCAGACCAGCCTCCTCGGCTGCATGGGAGTTGCTCGTTTCCGTTTTGCTGTCGATTGATGAGTTCGGTGATGGCATCGGTTAATGCCTGACTCACGGGGATTGAGGCATTCACGTTATCAATACCGCCGGTTAGGAGGTATTGATTTAGAAAAATGATGGCGTATCCAAGTGCTCGTGTATCCTCTAATGCTTGTTCTGAATTTTCGATACTTTCGATGGTAAATTTGGCCATGGCCTTGAGTAAGTCTTGGTCCGACGGATTCGCTCGAGCGTATCCGAGGGGGGCATTGCCTTCATTTTGGTTGCGCTGACCCAAAATTACTAAGCCCGCAAGGGAGGTCGACCAATTGATGAGTTGCCCGTTTGAGGTGGAGACCCGGACCCACCCTATGCCCCGACTGATTGCATCTTCTTTCGCTGAAATCCATGGTGATGCATGGGCTCCCGAGATGATGAGCATCCAGAAGAGTAAAGTCCACAGTGCTATCCGACGTAGTTTGCGAATGGCGGTCAATGTTTTCATCTGCTCTGTTCCGGTGTTCCGTTGTCCCAAGTGCGATTTTACGCACCTTGTCTCGAGATGTCGAACGTTGAATTCATGCAAGCCTGGGGCTTGCTAGACCTGATTGTCGCTCCAAAGTTCAGATGGAAGTCGTTGACGCAGTAATTCGGTGACCTGTTGCATCGCTTGCTCACCGAGCGGAATAGAGGACAGAACGAGACTGCGTTCATTAGCGTGTATCACCAACTCTCTCAACGGACTTGACGTCACAAACCGACCAGCCCGGTCCCTTCCGTCCCGGATGCCGATGGACTTGATGTCTGTATAGTGTACTTTTCGGGTGGTGAAGCGCCCTCTGCATACGAGCATGTCGTCGCCCACGCTGAGGCGAAAACGCAACGCAGTCAGGACAATACCCGCGAGCCAAATCGTCGAGGTGATCCCGAAGAGGGTGAAGACGAACTCAGCATGTCCGCCGTATCTGCCGAGAAATACGGGGCAAAGCACAAGCGGAGTCAAGGCGACAGAGACTTTTATAAGCCGCCCCGTATCGTATCTGAAATGTTTCGTCATTCTGCTGCTTCGACTTCGATCACGCCGTGACTGAGTACTGTTCGTTCTCCGACTGTGGCTTCTAATCGATGACAGGTACTGTGCTGCGTCGGTCGTACGTCGATGTCAATCGATTCGCCTGGATAAACTTCTCGACTAAATCTTGCGGAAAATCGAGTGAGGCGATCCCACTGACCCTCATACATTGATCGCATGATCAGTCGCGCGGCTTGTCCGTAGGTGCATAGACCGTGAAGAATGGGGGATTTAAAGCCCACTTTTTGAGCCAGAGCAGGGTCAACGTGTAACGGGTTCGTATCGCCGGAAAGTCGGTAGAGTAATGCCTGCTCTTTGGTCGTGTGAGCGGTCCCTGACCAAAGCGCAACTTCGCCTTCAAGAGCATCGGGGAGTATTGGTGCACTCCCGCGTTCTCCTCCAAATCCACCCTGTCCTCGGCAGAATATCGACCAATGGGTCGTAAATAATAATTCCCCATCCGGGGTCTTGGTTTCCGTGTCGATGTTGACGACAGCGCCCTTACCCTTATCCAAGATTTCTACGATCTTTCCGGAACTTGTTAGCGGCACATCAAGGGGAATCGGTCGATGTAATCGTACATCCTGACCACCATGAACGACCTTATTTAGATCAGCATTAATCCCCATGAGGAGCTTCATTACGGCGGGAAAGGTTGGCACGACGGCAAAGGTTGGAAAAACGCGGAACTCCGGATGACCTTCCCACAAAAGGTCTAAATCATCTTCGGTGGCACCGATTCCGAGTGCATAGCCAATGGCCGTTTGCCAAGTGATTGTGTATGGCCGAGTTGTTACGACCTCGTTGCTTGCTGATAGATTGAGTTCCATTGACACCTCCATGATTCATTTGCGTACCCTAATTCGAGCACGCTGGCAATGGTTGAATCATTGGTTAAGTTCGGCATGGCGTTCATCTTGTACGAGTTCCGATTCGTCTTGAGCGCATAGCTCTACGATGTCATTACTGCCGAGCACTCGACAGGCCCACAAAGCCGTTGCCCTGACCACTGGTGACGGATCCGATGTAGCTAGCTTTTTAAGTATTGGTAGCGCGGGAGTATGTTTTTTGTTGGCGAGTACAATACAGGCATTTCGACGTAAGCCTTCCGGCTTTGCCCGACGGAGGGGACTCCCTAGAAGCGACTGGTCTAAGGCTTGGGAATCCATTGCTAGCCAGGAGAGTAAATCTGGATAGATGTGTTGTGACTTGGGTTGCCAGAGCCGTTCGTCCGCTTGATGTGCCCGATTATTCCAAGGGCACACATCTTGGCAAATATCGCAGCCAAAAAACCACTCGCCGATTTTAGGTCTGAAGGATCTGGGTATGACGCCCCTATGTTCAATGGTCCAGTAGCTAATGCATAGACGAGCATCTAAGCCCTTTTCGCTCAACGCTCCGGTGGGGCAATCGACGATACATTGGGTACAGGTGCCGCAGCGAAAGGGGTGCGGCTGGGCGATTTGAGTTGTTGGAATGTCGACAAACATGACACCGAGTGAACCAAAACTCCCCAGTTTTTGGTTAATCAGCATTGTTGACCTGCCAATCCACCCTAGACCTGCTTGTTCGCACACGGCTCGCTCGAGAATCGCGCCCGTATCGATGCTCGTGTAACTTTCAAATGTACCCAATTCGTTTCCGAGCCATCGCTGAATCTTGCGTAACGATTTTCTAAGTACGTTGTGATAATCCCGACCCCACGCATATCGTGCGACACGCCCGGTGACATGCGCAGGGCTGTCTGGGGGCATAATGTTGTGGTTCCCCCAGAAGACAAGGGCGCTCTTGGCTCTCGGTAAGAGTTGATGGGGCATACAACGCTCTTCAACCCGATTGGATAGCCATTCCATGTCTGCATGCTCACCTCGCTTCACCCAGCCCTTTAATCGTTCTGCATGGGGGCTGAGCCAACCCATATCATCTCTCAGCAAGGGGACCGCGCCCATGAGATCCAAGCCCACTTCCTTCGCAAATAACGAAAGCTGGCTCAATAAATGTTCATTCAGAGTCCCTGTTTGGTGTATTGAAGATGTCATTGACCTAGTATTCGCTGATTAAACGGAGAACGCAATTGAGGTGCATACGAACCATGCATATTTGTCTCGCGATGATCATGTTCGTAGGCATCTTTGTTGGCTGTGCGAGTACTGATGTGGACCAGGCATGCCGCCCAGAACTGCAGACGGGATGCCCCGGCGATTCGTTTTGCTCGATTACGAAATCGGGGGCCTCATTGTGTCTCGAACGGGCACTTGGTCAACTTGCAGAGGGACAAGACTGTCGAGCCTTTACTGATGAGAATGAGGCTAAGAACACCGTCGGGGGGATTTGTGGTCCGGGTCTGGCATGCGTTCAAGATGGCGACCGTGCTCGGTGCCTCAAATTATGCGACGTCGATCTGAGCGCTGATATCGCTTGTGCGGGGCAACTCGAGACCGGGCCTCGACATCCCTTTGCAGACAAGAGCACATGCACGTTAAGAGTAGTGGGACGTCCAGAGATTGGGTTGTGCCGATTGCCATGTAAATTTGGTTATTCTGGAGAAGAGGCTGGATGCCCCGGTGAGTTAACATGTGGAGTTTTGCCGGATGATAGACGTGCTCAGTGTTTATCCAGTGGTGATTCAGGAAATGGTGAAAGCTGTTCTCCCATCTGCCCGTGCTCGACTGGATTGGTCTGTGTGCCTGAAGGAGGAGAGTCGTTATGTCGAGAAGCGTTGACCGCCTCAGGCTGCGGTGACACTCGCTTTATGGGGCAGTTGCAAGGCACCAGTGACCAATTGAGTAGCGACGAACTCACTACGCCATATCGCTACTGCTCGCCATGCTCAGCAGTGAGGTTAGAGGATGATACATACTGGATTTGCGCTGGAGAGAGGTTCTGTGATCCAAGTAAAGCGTTAGCGGAGTTAAATGGGGTGGAATTATCGACACTGACCGGTCGTTTGGCTGGGCGTATCGGTGATGAATTTGAATTGACCGTGGGTTTAATCAAACAAGGTGACGACTGGATCTGGGAGAATTCTGGACAGATTCAGGCGGTTCAAATAAACGCTGAAAGTGAGGGCTGTCCAATACTTAACGGCGACGGAGAATTTGCCATCGTAGAGACCTGTCCTAATTTTTCACTGTGTTTTGGTACTTCACAGTTAGGCTGTGGACTGTCGAGCGAGTAGAATGAATTGATGAGCTTATGTTGATTGCCTGGCTAACATTATTTGGTGGATTAGCGTTATTGGTTCGCGGTTCCGATTGGCTTGTTGACGGGGCTATGGGAATCTCGAATCACCTGGGACTATCCCCATTGGTTGTGGGATTGACTGTGGTCGCATACGGGACGAGCTTACCTGAATTCGTGGTGTCGCTCCTTGCGGCGATGAACGGAGTCGGTGACATGGCAGTGGGGAATGTGGTCGGAAGTAATATTGCCAATCTAGGCCTTGCTTGGGGGGCTGCGTTACTCGTTGGTACCTCACGCGTGAGCGACCGGACAATCTATCGCCGAGACTTACCAATGTTGGTGTTGGTCTCGGTTGGATTTTATACGCTTGCCATTGACGGCACATTCAGTCGAAGCGAAGGGGTTTTACTCCTTGGCGTCGCCTTATTCTACACTGTGATCGCGTTGCGAACCGATACGGACTCAGAACAGGGCGAAGCGAGTGAACTCTCGATGCCAAAGGCGCTTTTTTGGCTGACTGTTGGCGTCGCAGGTTTGGTAATCGGAGCCGATCTCATGGTGGATGGTGCGGTGGAGATTGCACGAGGCTACGGTGTGGGTGAGAGATTAATTGGATTGACAATCATCGCCTTGGGAACCTCGCTTCCTGAAGTCGCCGCTACCGTCGCGGCGGCGCGACGGAATGAAGGTGGGTTAGCCTTGGGTAATATTCTGGGTAGTTGTCTGTTCAATTTAAGCTTTGTCGTAGGAGGGGCGAGCCTCTTTACGCCGCTTGAGGTGCATCAATCCAGTCTCAGTTTTGATATGCCCCTTATGCTCGGCATCACGATACTGGCGGGGAGTCTGCTGTATGCCTTTAAGCGAGGCTCAAAATGGCATGGTGCGGTCTTACTATTTGTGTATTTAACATTTCTGGCTATTTTAGCTGAGCAAGCATTCTTGTAGTTAGCCTTGCTAGAGGTATTTTTCGATCGTTTCTATGACTTCAATACGGTCAACGAGATTTTGAATATAGTCGAGCGAGTCAACTTCAATCACGAGGGTAGGAGAGTCATCGTATCGACTGAACCAGTCTTCGTAGAGTTCATGTAGGCGTCTGATATAGCGGAGTGGGATGTCTTGTTCCTCCGGACGACCTCGCAGGCGTATACGCCGACGGACGGTTCTCACTGACGCTTTCAAGTAAATCATGAGATCCGGAGGGCGCAACGTACGCTTGATGGATGAATAGAGAGCGCGATAGGTCTCGTATTCACTTCTGGTCATCTTTTTCGACCGGAATAAGTTTTCGGCAAAGATTTCGGCGTCTTCATATATCGTGCGGTCTTGGACTACCGTCCCCGGATGATCGCTTAGGTCTTGGTGAATTTTGAACTTGTGTGCGAGGAAGAACATTTGTGAGTGAAATGCCCACCGTTTCATGTCGCTGTAAAATGATGGAAGAAATGGATTGTCTGCGTTCGGCTCAGCAAATGGAGTCAGATCAAATCGGTATTGCAGAAAGTCAACGAGTGTTGATTTGCCTGCCCCGATGTTCCCTGCGACGGCAATGTATTTTCGAGGACCGGCCATTTAGAACCTCACTGACAAATTGGATAGCCTCGTTGCAGATTAAATTGGCAAGAGAGCCCGTCTTCACATCTGATGTATGCGCGTTGGTCACTTGTGCAGCGATCACCACGTCCGTAAATGACCTCGACATCCACCTTATACTCTCCCGTTTGTCCTGCCATGCTGTCCACGAACATGAACACATCGCCTGATTGGCTGACGGAGAGTTGACCGGCAGAACCACTACCAAAGACCCGACAGCCCACCTCCGGCGTTTGAGTTTCGCACACCGGTCTCAGATAGAGGTTGGAGGTGAAATTGGTGTCATAGATACGTGCATTAAGTCGCGCGGGATAGGGGACTTCGACACGATAAATGTGCTCAGAGCCGCTTGTGCCAGACATACAATTAGAGGTCATGATGTTGGGTTCGTCCCGCAAGCTACCTTCGACACTGCCCTCATCAGGCATATTCCTCACTGCTTGCTCACAGTACGGTCGCTCATCGACATCGGCTGCGCTGTGACAGCCATCGTCAGGGGTGTCTGAGAAAGATGCGAAGTCTAGGGTGCCATCCTCATCATTGTCTATGCCATCGGCGCAAACCGGCGGTGTTTCGACGTCTTGCTCTAGATTTGTCGTTGCATTGGGGCAGCTCGGGTCGTCCGGATAATCGGTTCTTCCGTCTGCATTGTTGTCAATCCCATCAGCGCACTGCGGAACGTTTTCTTCACTTGTGTCCTCAGGACCATCGCAGCCGGGATCTTGGTTATCGATTAAACCATCGTTATCGTTATCGCAGCCATCACCACATTGGGGGTTGTTGCCTTCGCTTGGGTCATTTTCACACGCACACTGAAAGTCTCGAGTCACGTCTGCGCTTCCATCACCGTCCCGATCGTAATCTGTTCGCCCATCACCATCATTGTCGACACCGTCAGCGCATTCCGCTCGTTCATCGCGATCTGCAGCGCTACTGCATTGGGGATCCTCGCCGAAGTCGATCAAGCCATCCCCATCATCGTCGAAGCCATTGGAACACACTGGCGCGGCAAGCGGATCTCGTTCATCTGTATCGCCGGGTGATTCACAACCGGGATCGTTGGGATAGTCGATTTGCCCATCTTCGTCGTTGTCCTCATTGTCACTACAGGCAGCGGATGTGCATCGGTACTGCCCGGCCTGACGTTGACATGTTAGTCCGGTTGGACATTGAAAGTGACTGCCCGCACAATTGCCGCCTGGCTCTACGATTGCCGTAATATCAAGTCGATACGTGGCACTCGTGGGGCTGAAACTGTCTACGAAAAACCACAGTTCTGTTCCCGGCTCTTGTGGACCTAGGTTGAGTTGACCGCCAATACGACATGTAATTTCAGTGTCGGCCCCACAGCTAGAGCGAACGTATACAATTGGCGTAAAATTGCTTTGCGACGCACTAATGATCAAGTTGGATAGGGGTTGGTCAGGGGTGACAACATATTTGAAGGCTTGATCGTTACCATTCATTCCACCACAACTACCGGCGAAATCATTTTGTCCACTGGTCAGTGTTCCACGGACTCTATTGGCGTTGTCAGCTGTGAGCGGGACCACGCGGGCGCAGGGGTCATCCTCATTATTAT
>JBMYRY010000033.1:0-12177 GCA_049602795.1 Bradymonadia bacterium | reverse complement strand
TTAAACACGGTTCGGCGTAAGTCAATATTGAGTACCAAACCGGTTGCAATTAAAATCGTTAAGGCCGATGTGCCTCCGTAGCTCATGAGTGGGAGCGTAACGCCGGTCACCGGGAGCACGTTTAATACCATGCCGATGTTCATAACCGCATGAAAAAAATACAATGCTGCAACACCGACAGCAGCAGCACTGCCAAAGCGGTCTTTAGCACGTGCGCTACATCTCAAACATAATAAGATCAACAGCAAGTAAAGAAATAGGACGATGGCTGCACCCACAAACCCCTGTTCTTCGGACCAATGAGCGAATACGAAATCGGTGTGATTCTCTGGTAAAAAACCACCGGCAACTTGAGTGCCCTGCCCGTGACCTTTTCCGAGCGTGCCGCCACTGCCGACAGCGACCTTCGCCTGATTGGCGTGCCAACCAGCGCCTAAACGGTCAACTCGTCCATCGATGAGCGTTAATATTCGGTCCTTTTGGTAATCCCGAAGTACGAATGACCATATACTGGGTAGTCCAATTAACCCAAGAGTGAGCATTACAATTAAGGTTCGACGTTCGAATCGTTCAAAACCAGCCATTGTAAATCCAATAAAGCCGATCATGAGTGTGTGTCCCAAGTCTGGTTCTTGCAGAATCAGGAACATGGGTAGTCCCACCATCGCGCCGAGAGGTATTAAATCTCGAAATGTGTACCCGCTAGGTCGTGGTACGCGTTGGAACCAGCTAGCGACTGCCATGATGACGGCCAATTTTGCGATTTCCGATGGCTGAAAGCCGAAACCTGCTATGGAAAGCCAACGGCGAGATCCATTAATCTCTTTGCCGATGAACAGAACCAGGACCAGACTGATGATCACCGCGACATAGAGAGGTACGATCCAGCGCTGCAATGTTCGATAGTCTATCAATGCGGTGCCCAGCATCAAAGCGCCACCGAGCGCGAAGATGTTCAGCTGTTCCAAGTGTGCCGATCTCAAAGAGTGAAGACTTGTGGACGCGAGGTTGACAATACTGACACCGCATAGGCAGACCACAATACCGAGTATCCACCAATTTAATGATCGGATGGCTTGAAATATTTTCATGGCGGACCTGCCTGCGGTGAGTGTCTTGTGATGGAGAGGTCCATAGTTTGATGAATTTCTTCAATCATTCGGCGCGCCATCGGTGCGGCATTTTTTCCACCACTTCCACCGTGTTCTAAGAAAACGACAATGACCCATTCCGGACTTCTGGCAGGCACATACCCCGCAAACCAGGCGTGATCTCGGTGCTTAAACTCCGTTACAGTCTGTCTATTGAAGCCCCGACTGAGTTGTCGAACTTGGGCGGTGCCGGTCTTGCCGCTCATCCGGATCTTCGATGATTGCGCATTCAGGGCAGTACCGCGTTTATCATCCCAAACGGCTCGATACAACCCAAGGCGGATGTCATCGAATATTGCAGTGTTTTTCGGTTGTAGGACCGCTTCAACCTGGGGGGTGATGTGGCGACTCAGAGTTTCGTTCACGTCTTGAATTCGTGTGACGAGTCGCGGTTGAATGAGCTTACCGCCATTCGCAATGGCGGCGTATGCGACGGCAATTTGTAAGGGCGACGTTCTAACGTCACCTTGTCCGACTGCGGTGGATAGAGACAGCCCATGTTGGTAGCCTCCCGGCGTCGCTGATTCGTGAAAATCTCTGGTGGGCACGACTCCGGCCTGTTCGCCATTCAAACCGACCGCTGTCCGTTTCCCAAAGCCGAAACTCCTAGCATACCGTGCAAGTATGTCGATTCCGAGGCGCTCACCCAGCTTATAGAAATATACGTCCGCGGAAGCTGCGAGTGCTGTGCTCAAGTTGATTCGACCGTGTCCCGAGCGTTTGTGACAGTGAAAAACACGTTGACCAAATTCATATGCACCTGGACTTTCCACGTAATCGACGGCAGCGATGATCTCTTCCTCCATCGCGGCATAGGCAGTCACGATCTTGTAAAGTGAGCCGGGGAAGTAAGCGTGAACACTTTTGTCTACCATCGGGTTGTAGGGGTTCTTGTCGATCTTTTCTTTCGCAATTCGGGTCAATCCTCGACTCCACTCGTTGGGGTCGAATCCCGGATGAGAGACCATCCCGAGGATGTCACCAGAATGTATATTCAAGACGATTGCGGCTCCAGATTGCACGCTTTTCAGGCGACGATGAAGGATGCGTTGTACATCTTGATTGATGGTTAGGACGACGTCTTGGCCTCGAGTGGCTGAACGTTGATTTACGAAGCCCTCGATATGAGGCTGAACCCAAGATGCAGTGACTCTTCGTCCCCGTGCATCTACAGCAAATTGGCGAAAACCCGGGCGTCCTGCTAAGACTTCTTCGAATTTCCGCTCGATCCCGAAGCGACCCACTCGGGAGGTTGGGCGAAGGCGTTTGTCGTCATCGTTCTTGAGTTCCTTGGCCGAGACTAAGCCCATGTAGCCAATGAGATGTGCCCCGACTGAGCCATTGGGATAAACCCTTTCATATGATGTCTGGATCGAGATGCCGTCTTGAATCGAGCCAAGCGCCTCAATTTTTGCGACATCTTGCCGAGAGAGGGGGCGATCTAATTTTACTGCACGTCGATCTCGGTTAGCCTTTCTCTCAACGATGCTCTCCTTAAGTTTCGAAGCCTCAACATCATTAAGCGATAAGGTGGTGACTAACTCCGAAATCAGTGCTTCCGGGTCGGTGACCTTACGTGCATTGATGTTGAGTTTATAGGTCGGCTGATGCATGGCTAATGGACGACCCTTAGCGTCAAGAATACGTCCTCTTTTCGCTTCTATATGTGCCCTTCGGATAAAGTTCTTGACGGCTCTTTCAGCAAATTGGTCGCCATTGAACAGTTGAAGGTCCACGAGTCGAAAAAATAGGCCTCCAAAGCTGAGGCAAACGATGAGCGAAAACTGGATGATACGTCTTCGTCGTCGTGTCGAGTCTACCTCTTGGAAAACAAGGCTCATATCGCTCCTGCTGCGCTTCGTTAGACCCCTATACCAGTTGGTGGAATATATTCAAGGCTTCAACAAACCACTACAGGCGTTGTGGTCCGCCTTTCCGAGAATACGAGAGTGAGTGAAATAGGGGAAATAGCAGGGTGAACAAGATGACCTGGATGAGCAGAAAAGAGAAGATATGACCCAGCAGGTATTGGGCTTGAGCTTCAAAGGAGAAACTGTAGGCCAATGTTGCATGAATCACTAAATTGCTCATACCAACACCAATGCCGAGGAGCATACGTGACGGGACGGTCCTGTGTCCAAGATGCTCGATGAACCTGATCAACAAACCGTAAAGAAGAATGCACTCTGTCATATGGAAGCCCGTTGGGGCTTGATAGAGTCCGTCAACAAGTAGTCCAATTAACAGAATCCACCAGATTCGCAGGCGCTTCGAGTTCAGAGCAAGGGCGGAGACTGGGAGTAACCACAATCTCGCAAGGATACCTGCTTCACCGAAAAATTCACCGAGCACAGCTTGGATGAACATCAGCAAAATGACGGTCAGGACAAACATTTATTGCGCCTCCTGATAAGATTTCCCATCTGCTGATAGCCCTGATTTTCCGGCGATTACAAAGACATATTGGAGCGATTCTAGGTCAACCGACGAGCTGATGATGACCTGCGTTGATTTCTCTCCGTGTTCTAGCGGAGCCTTTACTACAGTGCCAACGATGAGATCGGCTGGAAACTTGCCATCTAACCCTGTTGTGATCGCATGTGCTCCAATCTTAATTGAGTCATCTTGACTGAGATATTTTAGTCCCAAGTCATAGGTGTTCTTTCGACCGGCTCCCACAGCAACACCGCGGGTCTTTGACTCGGACAAACGAATGTCGACGGCACTTCGCGGATCTGAAAGCAACATGAGCTCAGCGTGTTGGTCATCGAGTGAAATGACCTGACCAATCAGTGTATTTGATGCGACTACGGGGGCACCTAATTTGATTGCTGCATGGTTACTCTGTTCAATTTTGATCTGCACTCGACGGCTAAATCCCGAATTGGTTCTTGAAACGATTTTCGCGGGAATCAGGTCGAGGTCCTTTCTCGCCTCTGAGAACTCTAATTGCTTTCTCAAGAGCCGGATTTGTCTCTTTAGACTTTGCATTTCGACGACTTGCCGTTTGAGTTGGACGACTTCGTTTTGCACTCGATTAAGTTCAGCCGCTGCTTCTGTGTTTGAGAGGTATAGAGTCTGTAGCCCACGGAATTCCTGACCGAGGGTGCTGGCAACGCTCGTGAGTGGGGCCACAAGGATCGAAGGGAGAGTATTGATTAATCGGTTTGGAGCGCTCTTTGTACTTAAGAAACAAAGCACGATACTCGCGCTAAGCACGATGCCGAGTGCTCGCCAATTGAAGCGCGTGCGACCACCATCACCGAGAGGGGTCATTACGCGGAGACTGAAACGTCTTGTAGCAGTTCGAGTTCGTCGAGTGCTTTACCGCACCCGTTTACGACGGCGGTCAATGGGTCGTCACATATAATCGCCGGGAGTCCTGTTTCACTTTGCATTCGTCGGTCTAGCCCGCTCAGGAAGGCGCCACCTCCGGCGATGACAATCCCTTTATCGACGATATCCGCACTGAGTTCGGGAGGGGTCTGCTCTAGCGCCGTTCGGACAGCATCAATGATTTCACGAACGGGTTCGTCGATTGCCTTTCGGATTTCGTCTGAACTCACACGGACGGTCCTAGGCAGTCCAATGATTGTGTCACGCCCCTTCACATTCATGTTGAATTCTGTCCCATCGTCGTAGCAGTTACCGATGCGACACTTAACTCTTTCTGCCGTCTGATCACCTATCAAAAGGTTATGTTCCTTCTTCATATACGAAACGATGGCACGGTCAAGCGTATCGCCACCGACTCGGGTGGAACGTGAATAGACGATTCCAGAGAGCGAGATAACCGCTACTTCTGTCGTTCCACCACCGATGTCCACAATCATGTTTCCACTCGGTTCGGTGATGGGAAGACCTGCGCCAATCGCCGCTGCCACTGGTTCTTCTACGAGGAAGACTTGTCTGGCTCCGGCCGATTGAGCAGACTCACGTACGGCTCGCTTTTCAACTTCGGTGATGCCAGATGGAATCCCAATCACCACCCTCGGTTTGACAAGGGCATTTCGGTTGTGTGCGCGAGAAATAAAGTGTCGTATCATCGCTTCCGTGACGTCAAAGTCGGCAATTACGCCGTCTCGAAGTGGTCTGATAGCGCTGATACCGCCAGGCGTTCGACCCAGCATTTCTTTGGCTTCTCGCCCGACAGCTAGAACTCTTCGGATACCACGATGATCTTTTTTGACAGCAACCACTGATGGCTCAGAGGCGACAATGCCTTTTCCACGTGCATACACGAGCGTATTTGCGGTACCAAGATCGATGGCTAGATCGTTGCTGAACATGCCGTAAACGAAGTCGAAAAGCATTACCCGTAAGCCTTAAAGAAGTGCGATGTAAGCGGTATAGCAAACGCGGGATCTATCATCAACCATCATGTGCGCAGAAATTGCTATTGATGTTTCATGGTTGACCAGAGCGTGAACCTGACATAGGATGTGCGCCCGCGTGAGCATTCTTAGTGTAATGCGCTACCCATGTTGAGTGCCATACGCGATTTACTAAAGAACGAACATTGGATTGATACATGTTAACGAATTTGAGAGAGCGCTCACAGCGTAGCTTTGGTGTCCTAATTTTGTTTGGGATGCTCACTTTTATTTTTATTTTCTTCTTTGGTCCTCAGTCGGAAGGCTGTCAGCCACAGCAGGCGAATGTGAGCCTAGATGGATGGGCGGCGCGTATCAATGGCGTGGAGCTGGAGCGTCGTGAAGTGGAAAATTTGGTTTATCTTCGTGGTAACCGCCGAACGGATGATGAACTGGCTAGTCTTCGACAAGATATTTTGGTTGGTCTCATCGACCAGGAGTTGTTGGCACAGCGAGCGATTGCAGTGGGTATCAATATCGACGAAAAAGGTCTGTCTCGATACATCACTAGCGACGAGAATCCTGATTTCGTTGCATTTACCGACGATGCAGGCAACTTCGACCGAGATGGCTTTCGAGATGCCTTACGATATCGCCTTGGAATCAGCCCTGAGGACTATCGCACCCGAAAGCGTCGAGAGTTCCTCGCTAATCAGTATCGACGATTTATGGAGGAGCAAATCCAGGTCTCGGACACAGAAGTTCAACTTGAAATTGAAAAGGACCTACGTAGTTGGAATCTTGATTATTTGAAGTTTGCGCCGGAGACCTTTGCGATTACAGCACCCACAGCATCGGATGTGGAGCAGTATGCAAAAGCAGAAGACAAGAGCATTAAGGCTTTCTATGAAAAGAATAAGAGCGCTCGTTTCGTCAAAGGTCGAGAGGTTGAATACCGTCGCATTCTGATTAAGAAGCCCGCAAAGGAGGCTCCAAACTACGACCAAGCGCTTAAGACCGCCCGGGAGAAGATTGAGAAGTTACACACGCAAGCCACATCGGCTGGCGCTGATTTCGAGGCACTTGCAACTGAGCACTCAGAAGGTCAGGGCGATAGTGGATGGGCTCGTCCAGGCGTCCCGTTTTACAAAGACGTATTTGAGCCCTTGAAGGTGGGTGAAGTCTCCGCAATTCAAGATGACCAAATTGGTTTGTTTTTCGTCAAAGCGAAGGCCGAAAAACCCGCCGTCAACCGCACTTTGGACAGTGCGACCACGGAAATTGCCCAAGAACTCTTGTCGAATAAACTTAAGGCTGACGCAGCCAAAGCTGCGGCCAGTGATGCTCTGTCAAGAATTCGTGCAGGTGCAACGCTCGCGGACTCGATCAAGACGGGTACGTCTGAGACCGATGAAGCGGCTGAGGTTGAGGCTGGGGAACAAGCCAAGACCGACCGAGTCGCGACTCAGGTAGGACAGATTGCTGAAACCGGTCCGATTGCAGATAATAGTCGATTTGGACAGCCTTGGGATCGAATTCCAACTCTCGGAAAGCGTTCTCTCGGCGCTCGGTCCGAAGTCGTTGCGCGGGCATTGCGTACGCTCAGTAAAGACAAGCCTTTATTGGATGACGTCGTCGAAATTGAGGGTGAATTCTACATTTTCTCTCTCAAATCACAAACGAATGGGACCAAAGAGCAGATTGCAGACAAGATGGATGAAAAGCGAACCCAATTACTCGCTCTTCGTAAGCGCCAGATGGTTTATGGAGAGATTAGTGGACTCGGTGGAGATCCGTTGTCGAACTTTAGAAAAGCCATTCGCATCGGAAATAAGGTTGAGATCAATGAAGAACTCTACCCCCAGCCAAAAGCTGCTCAAAATCCAACAATTCCCCCGATTCAATTGAAGCTCGGTGGCGACCAAAAGAAGTAATACTCTTTCGGACACGAGTACTCCGATGGGCGTGCTCGCGTCTGCATTATTACAGCTTATTTAGAACAAGCGCTTATCCAGCAACTCCGCTTGCGAGCGCTGTTGATGCACCGTAGACAATCTGCCAACTTTCATTAAGCTCGGGGAGGGCAAAACTACCCCGGTGCAGAAATGTCACTCGGAGATTCCGTATGCGTGTTGCGGCATCACTGAGCCCAAGCTGAAGTAGACTTGCTTCAAGAGACTTTAATGTTTGGGAGATACTGCCTCCATCTTCTCTCAAATAGGCTTGTGCGATGAGCTCAATAAGCACCGTCAATTCGAGTAGGTAACCCATTCGGGAGACGCTCGAAGCGTGGATTTTGTCTGCCTCTTCACCGCGAAACACCTTAAATGAGACCTCTTCCTCCACTAGACTTATGTCTTCATCGGTCAGAGAATTCGTGATTCGCAAATGTGACAGGTGGAAGCGACCTTCAGCCAGTGGTGGAATATTCACCTTCATAAAGAATTGCCGTTGACTGGGCGCGTCTCCGACGCAGAGCACAGGAAAGCTGATCGAGTTCTTTGGACGTGCCGACGATGATAATTGAATGAGCCCGAATTGCGGGCTGATGGTACAAAATTGCTCAATATTGAACATTGCGGGCACTTCAACGGTCATAAATCCGATCCTACGGACGCCTTTTCGTGCCTTAGCCACGACATCAGCCGCATGCGAAGCTGCTTCATCAGGCTGATTTAGGAGTGCATATTCACCACCGGATAATGTGGCAAATTGCGAGAGCAGACGGTGGTCAATGGAACTCGCGCATGACACCACATATAGAGGCATGTCGATTTGATTTAATTGCTCGATAGCAGCGATTAATTCATTGGTATTGACGACCTGTGTTTCGGGACCGACAATGATGCTCCCAGCCGACGCACCATCATGATGCGCGTCTATAATTGCGTGTAGTGCTTCAGACAGCTGAGTTCGATAGATGGCACCATCAAGGTCGAATGCCGCTGACCAATGTTCATCGAGGTTACCGACCACGACGACTTGACCTGGGGAACACATCGTATCATCCTCAGCCTTGGGCATCGTGACGGTCACCGAGAGGTCGATTGAATTATACGCCCCCGGTTCGAGGGTGTCTCGTCCGATGTGACATTCGATGCCTAATTGTGTAGCGCTCATTGGTTCAGACATATGCTGCTTAGAATACCTTCAGGACCGTGCAAGTAAGATTATCACCACCGCCCCCGCGATTTGCCGCGACCACGAGGTCGTACGCAAGATGAGCGCTCGAAGGCGCTTCCTCCGTCAATTTGATGATCATCGTTTCAGCCTGTTCTTCTGACGAGGCTATGTAATCAGGAATACCATCAGAGCAAAGAATCACCGTATCGCCTTCGAGGAGAAAAATTTCTCCAAAATCAGGTTTGAGTGGGACGGGTATAAGCCGGTGGTCTTCGTCAAACTCAAACTCACCCACGCAGCGGACAAGAGCAGCACCGTTTGGCGAACGCATTGCTTCGTCATAATCCTTACCGTTCACAATTAGTCGGTTCGCATAATTATGCTCGTAGGTCAGAGTGCTGAGATGACCGTCACGAATAAGATAGATTCGTGAATCGCCAATGCTGCTGTAAGTCATTCGGGTGTTTTCCACAACGCAACATACAGCAGTAGCTGCCATGATCCCTTCAGGATGTATCATGCTCTTGGGTATGCTTGATTGAATCCTAACACCGATTGTCGCATTTGCGGCGTCCAGCATGTCGCTCAACAAGCGATTTCTCGCAGCGGTCCCCATGGGCAGAGGAGACATTTGAAAGTCTGCTGATACATCCATGGTTGAGTCTAGTGCTCCGAGAGTCTCATCGGCGGAAAACAGAGCCTGATTCTCGAGTGATGACCACAAGGCTTTCGCCGCATCACAGACAATTTCACTCGCTTGATCGCCTGAACCGAACTCAGACACACTGACCCCGTCGGAGACAACGAAGAGACCCCGACTGCTAGCCGGGTCCCATGAAGTGAATGCATTGTCTTGGTTTTGAGCACAGTAGCGTTGTTTCAAGAGTCCGATGTGTGTTTCGCTGGCAACTTCAACTCTAATTGACTTCTGAGTGTGCTGGTTTCGAGAACGCTCCACATCTAACGACCAGTTAAGCGCCTTAAAAAATGCTTCACCGTCGGCGTATCTCTGGGTAGGCGTTAGCGAAATCGCTCGACGTGCGACGGCACTGAGTTCGGCATGCACACGCGGGTGGAATAACCCTGGACTGGGTAGACGGTCCGATAGCAATCCTACCTTTGTGGGAACAGTGACACGCGCAAGAACGTGGTACAAAATCATGCCAAGAAAGAACACATCTGCTGATTGTGTCAAGCGGCCACCAGAGCGACCGTAGGCTTCAGGAGGGGAAAATCCGTTGGTTAGTTCAATTGGTCCATCGTAATCGGGAGAGTCGATAAGATGTACGTCCAAAAGAAGGATTTCCCCACCTTCACGGATCCAAATCTCAGATGGGTCATGAGTGCCGATCGTCAGTGCCTCCTTGTGAAGAGCACCGACGTAGTCAGCAACGGGTGCAACAATGCTTTCCGCTAGATCCGCACAGTCGTTTATTGCCCGATTTGATTTCGAGCGTGCGAGTTGAGTAACGAGGGACTGACCTTTCCCTAATTTGAAGACAGCGATTTCAGACTGACCATCATTGGATCGGCTAACAAGGTCAGGAAAATGCTCTGGTGCAATTTTATGCCGGTTTAAGCGAGCGTCGATTCTCTCGGCTGAAGAAACGATGAGGAGTTCCACCTGTTCGTCATTTGGGTCAAGACCGATATAACGTCGACCGTCACTCAAGGTTCTGTGGAGTCTCTCAATTCGGTAGTCGACCCCATCGACGGTGATGAGCGTATCCAGCTCGAAAGGCGCATCATTTAAGTGTACCCCTTCTCGCCAGCCACATGACAGGCAGCCGTAATTCCCCATCAATGAGGCACATTGAGGACAATATTCAGCGTTTTTCGTGTCTGCCATGGTTGCCCTCTCGACGATCCTGAGAACAAGTAAAACTCAAAAACACGCTGAGGGCAATTGAGTTGATCCGGTTTTAGTCCTTGAGTGTAAGATCTGCTTTGCTCCATTGACCAGAAAAGCTCGTTTGCGTCACCGGTTTTTCAGTTTGTTCATGTCGTCGGTCGGCTCGTAAGATGGTGAATGAGAACGTCGCACCTTCACCCGGGACACTATCGACCCAAAGTTTTCCTCGATGTAATTGAATCAGTTCTCGACAGATCGGTAAGCCGAGTCCTGTCCCACCGCCTCGCTTCTGACCTGCGGCTGTCTGGCGAAATTTCTCAAATATGGTGTTTTGATCCTCGGGGGAGATGCCTGGACCAGAGTCCTTGACGCTCACACATACATGCCATCGACTGACCGATGTCGTGACGAGAATGTCGTCTGTGTCGGTGAACTTAATGGCATTGCTTAGCAAATTCATCAGAACTTGTATAAGTCGGTCGGAGTCTGCCCAGCACGAAGGCGTGTTGGTAGCCTCTGCTGCATGGACGCGAAGTCCTTTTTCTCTCCACAATGCTGATGTCGAGGCGATTGCACTTTGAATGATTTGCCCAATATTCACTTCGGTGAAGTTGAGGTCCATTCGTCCTGCTTCTAGTTTACTGAGATCCAAAATGTCGTTCACCAATCTGCCCAGGCGCTCGCTCTCGGAAACCATGACCGACATATCATCCATAATTTGTCGATGAGTAAGTCTAATTTTGTGTGGGGCTGCCTCAAGGTAGGGGGTGATGTGTCGGGCCATGCGCTTGAGGTTAAGTTTGTTGAAACCGATGATGGAGGTGAGTGGTGTCCTGAGCTCATGGCTCACCCCGGCAAGGAAGTTTGCCTTTAAATCCTCTAGTTGTCGCTCCATCGTCACGTCTCGTTTGTGATTGATGATCGCTCGGACTTCACCATCGCCATCAAATAGGGGGTAGGTGTTGATTCGAGTGATCGCGTTGCCAAAGATTCGATGCTCCACAAAGGCACTTTTCTTTTTCTCGTAGGTCATCTTTGCGGGGCATTGCTCACACATGCTGTCGCGCATGCGAAATGCTCTGAAGCACTTTTGCCCAACGACTTGTTTCCCAAACATGGATCGGGCAGCACGATTTGCTTGGAGGATTTCTCCGTTCAATGCGAGTACGGTTATCGGGTCTTCGATGGCATCGAATAAATTTTGGAACTCTGCCATGCTCTGCGTTGAACTTTTCCCGTGACCGTCTAAGCTAGACGGGTTCTGATCAGCTGAGCTAAGGGATCTCGCGAGAAGCACTACTCGAGAGGACCTGTCGTGAGGGGTCCTTATCATCGAGCCTGACAACAATAGATTTACTTTCTCACCGCTAGGCGTCTTGAAATCAACGGGCTCGGAGTCCAGTTGACCATGGCGAATTAGTGACATGTACCATGCTGGCATACTGTGACCGGACAGCGTGCCTACCCCTTTGCCTAGCACGTCAAATTCGTCGGAAAATCTCAGTTTCTCATTGAATTGCCGATTGGACAGCTCCACTACACCGTTACCATCTAGAACAACGAGTGGATCGGGAATGCCATCGATGATCTGCTGGAGCAGGTCGCGGTCACTCATTGCCTCTTTGGCGAGAACTAAGGCAGTAACCAGTTGATTGAATGAGGCTCCTACCTGTGCAAGCTCCTCGCTCTTGATCATTGAACGTTCGTCATAGTGTCCTTCAACCACTCGCTCAATCGC
>JBMYRY010000032.1:0-12344 GCA_049602795.1 Bradymonadia bacterium | reverse complement strand
GGTCCACGAGGTGTTGAAATGATTGTCGAACATATCGAGCACGTCATTAATGTCGGAGGTTCAGCGTCGTGTGCCATCGGAACCGATTTTGACGGCGCGATTATTCCACCGCGTGGATTTAGAGATGGCCTCATGTATCCCAGGCTTGTGCAATGTATGCTCGATCGGAATCACTCACCTCAGACGATAGAGCGTGTGCTTGGGTTGAATTTCGAGGCGAGTTTCGCAGGCTTGCGTCCGGCTTGAGTTGCGATGGGCATTGTTTCTTAGGCGTGAGTAACAGCCAAGAGTCTAAACAATCAACTTTTGATGCATATAACCCTTGGCAATGCCCCAATATGTGTTTACGAGTATCTACATCAAAATCATGACGAGACGGGCATTGGTAGTTTCGTCCACTTCAGGAGTTATGTTGTGACAGATGTAAGACATCATAAAGTATTTATCATTGGGTCGGGACCAGCAGGCTATACGGCTGGTCTGTATGCCGCTAGGGCGGACCTCTCACCGTACATGGCGACAGGCATTCAGCCGGGGGGGCAACTCACGACAACAACGGAGGTCGAAAATTATCCTGGCTTTCCCGAAGGTGTCATGGGACCCGACATGATGGTTCTTTTCGAAAAGCAGGCAGTTCGGTTTGGTTTAGAGGTTGTCTATAAGATGGTGGAGAAAGTCGACGTGAATGCGCGACCATTCCGTCTCTGGGAGGACGACGGGACTGAGCATACAGCTGACAGCGTCATTATCGCGACCGGAGCTTCTGCTAAATACCTTCACATTCCAGGCGAGCAAGAATATTTGGGTCGAGGGGTGAGTGCATGTGCCACCTGCGATGGTTTTTTCTTTAGAGATCAAGAACTCGTTGTTGTTGGTGGTGGCGACACGGCAATGGAGGAGGCGCACTTTCTCACGAAGTTCGCGAGCAAAGTGTATGTGATTCACCGTAGAGACACGTTACGAGCAAGTAAGATTATGCAGGAACGTGCCATGGCAAATGAGAAAATTGAGTTTCTTTGGAACACCGTGGTGACTGAAGTTAAAGGTGACGGTACCGGTGTGGTAGGTGTTGATCTTTTGGACCTTAAGACTGAGGAGCGACGGCATCTTCCGGTCACGGGTTATTTCAGTGCGATAGGACACAAGCCGAATACAGACCTCTTCAAGGGCGTCTTAGAGATGGATGATGTCGGCTACCTCAAGGTCAACGCTCCGGGTACCAGTACAAGTATTGAAGGCGTTTTTGCGGCAGGCGATGTCGCCGATCCAACCTATCGACAAGCCATCACCGCAGCCGGCATGGGCTGTGCCGCCGCGATCGACGCTGAGCGTTGGCTGGATGAACAGGTTTAGTCAAACCCGCTGCCCTCATCTCTATCGAGGCTTTAGCCTTTTTCGTCTCCCTCGTCATTCATCGAAATTCAAGCATTAGGAGCACGACCCATCAGGGGCTCCTCACAGCGTTGTATGCCCGACAGGTTGAGCGGCGTCAACCGGTCGTTTCGTCATTGAGTAAAGACCTAGGGAACATATGATAGATCGGTAGTGTGGTATGGAGATGATACGCCATCTCCATCGGCGGGGTCGTTAGCATCGGGTCGGTTTTGGGCGTCGCATAGACGTCCGAGGGTCTTGCCCGTGAAACGTAGGAAGAGCGTTACTTAAGCTTTGTCTCTTTGAACAGGACGTGCTTTTTCGCTTTCTTATCGTACTTCATCATTTCAAGCTTGCCGGTGCTCGTTCGGCGGTTTTTGGTAGTCGTGTAGAAAACGCCGGTACCTTCGGTGCTCTCAAGCTTGATCTTCTCGCGCTTTGCTTTCGCCATGACGTCAATCTCCTAGATAAATCGATCTTCTACGCTGCGCGTTCAGAAAACGGTCAGCGGGCGCGAACTATACGCGAAATCAGATCATAATGCCACCCTACTTGCGGAAAAAGTGATCGGAATCGTAATTGATGCCGAGAAGGCTTGTCGTATCCCTTGGGGTGGGGTAGGAAATATTGATTACCAAGCATTAGATAGTCGTATCTTGTCGTACGTGGGGAGGTTGGGAGTATGAACGAACAGTTTGAGCATTTAAATATGAGTGAGACGCAGACCGAGTGGTTTTGCCGGGGACTCGTTGACTTGGCGCACGCAGATGGCTTGCATGAGACCGAGCTTGAGGTCATTGAGGAGTTCTGTCGATCGAGCCAATTAGATGGCGTGGACCTTGAAGGCATGGCTCGACAAGGCTTTGATATAGCTGCAGCAGCATCAGCACTCACCGGTGATGCTCGAGATGCGTTCTTCACCACGTGTTTTATTCTCGCCTATGCCGACGGACAACTGTCCACGATCGAGGCGGATCGACTAGCGTCGTATGCAAACGCATTCGGTTACGAGCCAGCGAAATTTGAGCAAGCGCATGTCAATGCGCGTGTTTTCTTAATCAGCTCGTTGGCAAAAGAGATCAAAAATCATGTTCTTTTGGCGGAGATTGGTCGCGGTTTCGGGTTGTCGGAACAGCAGGTTGAGACCGCATTAAGTGGAGGTAAGTAAAGTGGGACTATTATCACGCATCTACAATCTTTGGACGGGTTTTCTGAGCATTTTTGTGGGCAATCTGGAGACTAAGCGTCCTGAAATTGCGTACGAGAATGCCATCAATTCCATGACGGAAAAATATGCGAAGTTGAAATCTGCGGCAGCTGGGCTGATTAAGAATCGTACTAAGCTCGAGTCAAGAATCAAGTCTGCTGAAAGCGAACTTGCTGAGTTGCAAATGCAAATTGACGTTGCCGTTGAGCGAAACGAAGACGAAGTAGCGGTCCTTCTGCTTGAGAAGCAAGAGGCTGTGCAGACGGATTTAGATGCTGCTCGGAACGACCTTGCCCAGGCGGCGCGTGACGCGGAGAGTGCAAAGGAATCACTCAATTCCATTCGGGTTGAGATCGATAAGCTCAAGACCGAACGTGACCGAGTGGTGGCTCAGATCAATGACGCCAATGCGCGCAAACAGATTCAAGAGCAGTTAGATGGGTTAAGCATCGACGATGACGTTAAGGCGTTAGAAAATGTTCGGGAATACGCTGAAAGGGTTCGCGCTGAAGTTCAAATCGGTGACGAACTCAAGGATAGCTCCCTCGAGGGTAAACTCGCGGATATCCGTGCGGCGACAACGTCAAGTCGTGCTCAAGCGAAACTTGCTGCGCTGAAGGCAAAAAGGGCGAGCGCTCAAGCGACCCCAGAAGCTTCCGAGGTTGAAAAGTCTCTTTAAACTAGCGTCCTCACCCTGCTGAATGTCGCCAGGGCAGTCCTTTCCCCCAGCATCAAAGACTATGTACGGAGTTAAATGTGAGTGAACAATCCCATTTGCGAGATGCCAGTGACTTACCCAATTGGGTTACCTCATTCAAACGCAGTTACCTCCAGACATCTCTTGGGCAATTCATTATTCATGGCAATGTTCACGACGTTGTTTTCGCCCAAGGTAGGACATGGGGATTAGGCAGTTTCTTCGATGCCTTTTTTGAGCCGGGTGGCAAACTCATTGTGCATTATGACCCGAGCAAAGGTATTTATTTCCCAACGGATGCGCATGCAGCTAATGCCGCACGAAGTTGGATCAGAACAGGCTTTGTTGACGAAGCAACCCTAGCACCACGTGGTCTCGACTCGGCGAGTGAGGGTCATCTGTCTCGTGCCGTCCACGCTCATGTCAGTATTGAGCGTAATCCTGAAATTGCGTTGGAGGCGCTCGAACATTTACTGACGGATAGTGCGATCCATGTGGCCCTTGTGATTCATTACGCAGAATTAATTGCGCCCGCAGGCGGAGGGAATCTGTCATTTGCAGACCGTACTGCTGCAGCACGATTACATCGCTGGTCGCTTTCGGATTTGATCACGAAGGGCAATAATGTTGTTTTTATGCTCGTTGATGCGCTGCCTTCGTTATCGCCTCGTCTCGCCAGAAATCCACGGGTTTTGACCCTTAAGATTCCGCTGCCTAACACAGCGCTACGGGCAGAGTTTGTTGCGAGCCTAGACATTAGCTCGGGCACAAAAACAGCACAGATGCTCACCCGAGCGAGTGCTGGTCTTCAACTCCGACAGATCGATGACATTGTGATGGGGGCGAGAGCCCGGCATTCTGGCGGTCGGTTGCGAATTAGCTTGGAGGAGTTGCTCACTCACAAAAAGAAAATCTTGGAGCAGGAGTGTCAAGGTTTGATTGAGGTTGTTCAGCCCAATCATGATTTCTCTGACGTGGGAGGGATGACTCAACTCAAGCAAACCCTGATGCGCATCGCAGAACATGTTTTGGCTGGGCGCCGAACTCAAGTGCCGATGGGGATTCTCTGTGTTGGTCCCATGGGCACAGGGAAAAGTTTTCTTGCTGAAGCCTTCGCAAAGGAGAGCGGGCTTTCGACCGTTAAACTCAAAAACTTTCGAGATCGTTGGGTGGGCAGTACAGAAGCGAATCTAGAAAAAGTGCTCACGGTTATCGAAGCATTAGGAGAGATTTTGGTCATCATCGATGAAGGTGATCGATCAATTGGTGGCGCAGGGGATTCTGATGGTGGCGTGAACAGTCGTGTGATTGCCAGACTGAAAGAGTTTATGAGTGATACGTCTCATCGAGGTCGAATCATTTTCATGATGATGACAAACAGACCAGATAAACTCGACACGGATCTGAAACGTCCAGGACGATTTGACTTAAAGATACCGTTCTTTGTGCCTCAAACAGCGAAAGAACGTGCGTTGATTACTCGTGCAGTTATTCGGCGTAACGATATCAACGCACGACTGAATGACGAGAAGCTAGAGACGCTCATGGAGAAAGCAGAGGCGTACTCAGCCGCTGAATTGGAAGCGGTTGCCCTGCTTGCCTACGATGATGTTATGGCGGAAGCGGAAACTCCCACTGACCGTCCGACCTTGTCGATACGACACCTGGAGAGAGCCTTGGAAGACTTCATGCCCACCCGTGAAACAGAGATGATCGAATACATGGAGTGGCTGGCAATTTCAGAGGCGAGTAACCGCCGACTTCTACCTGACCGATTCAAGGCGATTACCGTTGAAGAGCTTCAAAGCGCTCTTCATCGATCTAGAGCGGCTGTCTCGAGGCAGAAACTCTAGGGGGTCTGCTCAAGTTTGGTGGCGGGCTCTTTTGGTTGTGCCGAGGAGGGGGGGGACGACGTCTTCTGTTCGGACACTTTAGTGTCACTCGTAGGCTGGACTGCTAACGGCTTTTTCGCCGGCATGATCGGTGGTTCGGGAGGTTGTCGTTTGAGGACGTTCTTCTTGAGTGCTCGGGTAATTCTACGGGCGTTCACCTGATTATAATCACTTAAGGTGCTGTCACTCACGTACCAGAGATCCGGGTCGAGCATTAATTGTATTTGCACGACGCTCCGACCTGGCGCGTATTCCTCGATTGTGAAGCTGGCGTCAAGATTGTTCAAATTACCGCTCTGCTTCCTAAGGGTGATGGTGGTCTTGGACGCTGTATGATTAACTTCTCTGGCAACAACTGTTGCGCGTAATTTCACAGCACCGTTCAGGATCTTCGCTTTGAGCCTTAGTTTCGAAATCTGATTTGCTTCGGTCTTAATGACCTTCACTGTATTTAAAAAGTGAATCAAATCGGGGTAGTTCTTGTAGTCTCGCAAGATTGCCAAAAGGTGGTCATGGCTTGCATCGATGAGGGAATACACGATACCGGAGCGTACATCGCTGCCCCCGACAATGGCGGATTCCGTCAAGTACCAGCCCTCAGTTTGCTTGATGGTTTGAACATAGCTACGAAGATCTTTGGCAAGAACGCTAGATCCATGCAGGCATATCATCATGTAGACGAGTACACTGATAAATCCGGCTGTAATGCCTCGTTTTTCCATCTTTATCTGCCCTCTTGTTTGTCTTGATGTCGTCTAGACCGCTTCAGCATCTACGTTATTCAATTTACTCAAGCTCTGTCATCAATAAGTTGTTGGTATACGTTAAACAATTGCTCAAAATGTTGATCAACCGTATTGATGTCCTGTGCTCGTCGGGCGAGGGCACTCTGCCAAGAGTCGTGGCTTCGGTTCAATGCTTCGAGGGTTTTTGCTGCACACTCCGAAGCGTCACCGGGTTCGTAAAGAAGCCCACAGCCATCACTGACGAGATCTGCTGCGCCACCAACCGAAGGACCAATCACTGGTAATCCAGAGCAGATTGCTTCCGCAACCCCGAGTCCAAACGTCTCTGCTGCGGAGCCATGCAACATCAAATCGGCACTGGCGTACACCTCGGCTAACTCTTCGCGATCTTTGGTATAGCCCGCAAGACGAACACCTGGGGTTTGTTCCGCAAAGCGACGGAGTCCCGTGGACATATACCCGGCGCCGAAGACGACGAGGGCAACAGGTCTCGTTTCGTTAATTTTCCGAACTGCACTAAACAGCGTTTTGAGACGTTTTTCGGGGTGAAAGCGGCTGACCGTCAATAGGAGCGGACAACTCTTGTCCCGACTGCAACTGGCAAGGAGTTCAGCGCGCTTGCGAAGACTTCTTTTTGCTGGCGAAAAGATTGATTTATCGATGCCGAATGGTACAGCAATGGGGCGATGGACACCAAACTCATTGAGTCGGTTGCCGAGCCATTCTCCGGCAACAATTGTCGCATCATATGATTTTGAGATCCCGCGCAGGTATGACCAGATTGGTGTAAAGAGTCGATCGACTTTTTTTCGAGAAATGAAACGGTCAAGATAGGTATGGGGAATCACCGCAACAGGGTCTTGGTGGAAAATCAATGTTCTGATTACACTCCCTTTCCATCGGGCTGCAAACTGTCCGCCGGCCCATGCTGAACTACCTTCTAGGATATCTGGGGCTTCTTCATCGATGATTCGATGCACCTTTTTCATGTTCCAAAGCACACCATATCGGGCATCAAAGGGCATTCTAGGTCCCTTCACCCAGCGGATGCGTCCACCATATTTTTCTTCCTCGTAATCATGTGTGCCGGGGGCGATGACTACGATTTCATGTCCTCGCGACGCACCAGCACGCATTTTGGAATGAATGTATGTCTTAATACCGCCACCTTCTTCAGCGTAGTACTCGGCTACATCAACGATCTTCATGAGGGCATCCTTATTGGTGGGCATATTTTTGGCGCACCATAATCCGATTACGTCCATTCTCGCAAGGCCGACAATCATGCAGGACTGCCAGGATCTCATGAACTGTTCATTTGGGCGTTGGTGCATTCGGAGTCTTCAAAGATACGCCGTAAGAGAGGGGGACCGCTGGAGTACACAACAGCTAAGCGAGACTCTCGATTATGAACCAACTCTTCGGTTCCATGAGTGAATCGATTGCGCTACAGGTGTGGTGGCTGAGTCGTTTCATCGCAATGTCGAAATCAGCTAGAAGTGAGGAGGTGAGAACGGGGACGATATTGAGCATTTACTCGTTATTTAAGTACGGCTCAATTTCCTCTGAGCTAGGACAGGTGCCCCCGTTACACACGTCTTTGATTTCTCCCGATTGAAAGAAATGAGCGACTTGGTCGTGCATGGACAAAAATTGTCGTGCATCACCATGTACATCATCTCCCTCATCGACACCTATTGGCGGTTGATTGCCTACCTGAGACCATTCTGCGGTGGTGTGCCAAACCGTGATGCCTGACCCTTGATGCGGGTACTGTAGGGGTTCGCCAATCAACTCGAAGGTTCGCTCGTCGTCATAGTTAACCATGAAGGGAATGCCTATATTCGACCGTGCAACATTCTCTGCAAGGATTGGTGGCACCGATTGGTCGCCTTCGGTGACATCCAATAGCACCTGTGTCGTGGGATGTCCCGTGATGGGCGCATCGACCAGATTGCGCATATAGCTGACGCTATCTGTAGGGTCCCAAAGAATTTGAAGGCTGCCAAAAGTTACAATTTGGTCAAGTCGACTGGGGTAGGGGGTCATCAGTGTCACAAACAGTGGTAGAAATTGTCGGGATCGCCAGAGAACTGAGACCCAATTCATACCAAATACGCCGAGGGCTGCTTTAGTAACGTCAGGACTGAGCGCTGCGAAAGAACCGCCGAGAATTGCGCCCCCCGACAGACCCCAGTATCGAACGTCAGTATCAGCCATGGTAATGCCGAGGTCGATGATCTCAGGATGAGTACCGAACTGACGAAGCATGCTTCGCGTGGCAAGTAAACGGTTCAACATGCCCTGGTGCAAGTAATCCGATAGCCATGGAAAGAGGGAGAGGTCTAAGAGCATGATTGGAATCGTCGTGTCGTAGTCTGTGCGACCCATTCCTAACATGTCCGTGGCAAAGTAAACGAAGCCGTATGTATCGTACATGCGACTGTGAGCTTCTCTACACGGCACAGCGCCCTCAAGCCCACAATTGCCCGAGGAGTCCAGATCAAGCCCTTCGGTTCGATCCTGAAAATTACCGTGCCCAAAGGCCATTAGGGTTTGTGGTGTACCTGAGATTGCAGAGCGCGGGACCCCAATTAGAATCGGGACCTCCATGGTACCATTTTGAGTCACATTTCCGTTCTCATCTTCATTGAGAATCCAACCAACGGTGTCGTAGGCGGGCTCGCTTTCCTTAACAAATCTGGGAACCGTGATATGTGCGTGAATACGATAGGCGATATGTGGATGCGTTGGACTTTCCGTGCCATCGGACTCGGCTAAAAACGGTTCAATTTCATCGATGATTAACTCAGGACCATCTTCACCAGTCACCTCCAAGGCAGTATTCCATAGCGAGAGCACAGGAGAATGTAGGGACGACTCGCTGGCCGTGTGGAAGTCCCACAGCACTTGAACATTAGCTCGTTCGATGCCGGCAGCTTCCGCGTGCGTAAAGAGACGGTCAAAATGTGCCTGTCGCGCTTCGAGCGGTGTGCCTTCGGTCTGCCCGTCCCTCAACAACTCGAGAGCCGGTGACAATTGAACTGGCTCACCATTGAGCGTAGTGAGGTTTTTCATCGCGATGATATACTGATGGTTGGGCTTTAGGATTTCCGCAGGATTGATAAAGAGTGCACGTTGTTCAGGATCGGTTTCACCTGCATCCATTTCCGCCCAACATGCGACTTGGCGAACACCTTGTTCATTTACTTCGATAAGCATCACGGGGGATTCAGGTTCAACTGATTTGGCAATATTGGTTTCATCGGGCAGGTTGCTCGCGTCAAGATTGCGAATGAGCGTATACATTTGAGACCCCAAACCAAAGCCATCATATCGCCTAAATGGTTTCGGGTTCATAGGTTCGCCGGATACAAGGCTTGCGGGCAAGGAGCTATCGCCAAAGGTAAGGCGATAGCCTGTAGTGGTTGTCTCATCTGGAGCTAAATAGAAGCTGGATGGCCAAGGAAACGCGCAGACGTCTGGTTGCAATGGGTCGCAGCCCTCTGTCACCTCAATAGTGACGTTAGAGCCCACGTCTGCCGCCATCATCATATCGTTCGTGCTGACCATTGCGTCAGTGCTTGATGTGCCTTCAGACTCGTCGCCACAGGCAAGGAGTATACTAACGAATGCAGTGAACATGAGAGTGGTGTGTCTTTGGAGCATAATGCAGTCCTCACAGATGCCGTATGATTTATCGACCAAACTGTATCAGGAAGCAGAGAGAGTTTGAAGTCTACTCACCAGCATCTAAGGCAAATGTGTTGACGACTGCTCCGCGTTAGATGCACTTTGTTGAGTGTAATTATTCTTTGCGCTCTGCTCTGATGAGAGAGGCGACGGGTACCTTGTAGGAAGGTGTTTCATCATGCAATTCCGGGTCGGTATACTCGCTGCATCGAGTTTGTTGTGTGCACTCATTTACGCGACATACCTGCACGTAGAGCGAGCCTTATTCATCGCTCACGTGCGATATGCTCAATTGCCGCTTCCTGAGGGATTGATTGAACTTGACTCCCGAATGGGAAGGCAGTTGATGGAACGCAGCAAGCATAAGGCGGACCTGAAGCGGCTGGAGCGCTTTTACACATCACAAATTTATCTTAGCTACTGTGGGGTCGCAACGGGCGTAATGAGCAGTAATGCCCTTTTGCATCGGACTGAATACACGCAGAGCGATTGGTTCAATGGATTACCGGGAGACGTTCACTCGGCCTACGAGACTTTCTTCGGCGGAATGACCTTGCAACAGTTTGAGCATTTAATGATTGCCAGAGGATTCCGAACCACACGTTTGCACGGCAATCAATTGTCCCTGGATCAGTTTCGCGATCGGGTAATTCGCAACATGTTAAATGACAAAGATGTGTTGGTGATTAATTATCACCGCCCAGTGTTGAACCAAAAAGGTGGCGGACATTTTTCACCGATTGCTGCCTACGACCAGCAAACCGAACGCGTCTTGATTCTCGATGTCGCTCAACACAAATATCCACCAGTTTGGGCTCAATTAGACCAAGTTTGGAAAGCACTGGACACTACGGATAGGAGTGCTCATGCTCAACGTGGCTTAGTCGAGATTACACCTAACCATTAGGTAGACATCCGACCCTAATACTTCGGTCTCATCTTGAGTAACAAAGAAGGAGAGTAGAATGCGTCAAGTATTGATATTACTGTGTTTAGGGTTAGTGTTTATCTTTAATCCTCAGGCGCATGCTCAGGCTGGAGGTGCGAAGACATCAGCTCAGTTTAAGGCGGGAATGGTCGTCGCTGATAATCCAACGGCTGCGCAGATTGGGGGTCGCATTCTTGAAGCCGGTGGCGATGCCGTTGACGCAGCTGTGGCAACCGCGTTTGCCTTGGGGGTCGTTCATCCCTTCGCCTCAGGCATTGGAGGCGGTGGATTTGCTGTTGTTCATCGTCACGATGGCGCTCAGATCGCATTCGATTTTCGGGAAGTCGCGCCGCAGTCGGCATCTCAGGATATGTTTGTAGATCATCAAGGGAAAATAGTACCAGGTTTGAGTCGGCACGGTGCGCTTGCCGTTGCTGTTCCCGGGGAAATTGCCGGTCTTTATCACATGCATAAACGATACGGTAAACTCCCGTGGGATACACTGATTGCCCCCTCAATTGAGCTTGCTCGCAATGGATTCGTGATTAGCGATATCTTGCATTGGAAAATGAAAGAAGCCTTGTACCATCTGCGAACGAGCGTCTTGTTTCCATTCATGGTCCAAGACGGAGCGCGAACTCGAGATGCTGGTATGCGGATGCGATTGCCTCCTCTAGCAGATACCCTTGAACTGATTGCCAAACATGGAGCAGAGGTATTTTACAGGGGCGTGATTGCGACACAGATAGTGAACGCGGTCAAGGGAGCCGGCGGTGTTCTCTCCCTTAAGGATCTTGCGTCGTACACCGTGAAAGAGCGCACTGTACTCAGAGCAAAATTTCGAGACTTCGAGATGATAACAATGCCACCACCTAGCAGCGGAGGTTTGGTGTTAATTCAAGCTCTTCGCGTGTTGTTGGGGGCTGACCTTCGAACATTGGGTCATAACACGACTCAATATCTACATCGGCTTGTGGAAAGCCTAAAGCATGGATTTGCCGACCGTGCCCGAGAAATGGGCGACCCTGACTTTGTCTCATTAGATCATCAACGATTTATTGGTCCGAAAGCGATCGAGCGAGTTCGGAGTCGATTTGATCCCAATCAAACCAAAGCATCCACGCAATACGGTGCAGGTACTCATATCGGATCCGATGGAGGAACATCGCATTTGAGCGTTGTTGATCGTTTTGGAAATGCTGTCGCGCTGACAACGACCATCAATACTGGGTTTGGGAGTCGATTCGTTGCTGGTTCCACCGGTATTGTGCTCAATAACCAAATGGATGACTTTGTGGCTCAACCGGGAACCCCCAACAGTTTTGGGCTAATTGGCCATGTCTCTAACGCCATTGCACCACGCAAACGTCCGCTGTCGAGTATGTCTCCAACGATACTTCTCAAAAACAAAAAGCCGTTTTTGGTTATTGGCGCTTCAGGAGGTCCGATGATTATTTCCAGTACTCTCCAGGTCATGTTGAACATCATTGTATTCGGAATGTCACCCAGGCTGGCGGTCGATGCAACGCGGATTCATCATCAATGGATGCCGGAACATATTTTTATCGAGCCTGGTTCAGCCTTGAAGTGGCGTTCAGGATTGAAGGCGTTGGGGCACCGGTTGTTTGAGAAGGCGAGATTTTCATCAGTTCAAGTGATATACATGACCGACGATGAACCTCGCGGCGGCGCAGACGCTTCAAAAGGAGGCGCAGCGTATCTAGAGGCGGTTCGCGAAATGAAACCTTAATTTTAGAGCTTTTGTCCATGTCGGAGTAGACTTGCTCCACTCTTGTATCCACGTGTG
>JBMYRY010000031.1:0-12461 GCA_049602795.1 Bradymonadia bacterium | reverse complement strand
CTGGGCCATGCTACGCGGTCGAGTGAGTCCGACCGATGTCATAGCCATCAGAAAGAAACAAAGTGGATAGACCAACCGCAGGCGCATCAATCGATCTCCAATTTCAGCCGCAAACGACCCGCGGTCGAGAGAAAATTACCTGTTTTCTCCGATGTGAACTCGCCAAGAACAGTATTGTTAATTTGATACTCCAACCCGAACTTCTGAGGGTTTGTATCATCACCATCCCCGACGAAAACTCGCGAATACAATCGCAAGCGGCGAGACAGCATCTTATCAATGTCAATGAACAAAGACCCAGCCGTCGCGGGCGTCAACGAAAGATCGATATCAAGAGTGTCCTCAAGTGGACGCTCAACTAAACTGAGCAAAGGCGCCAAGAGGACTTCGGCGGCGGGTTGGGCACTAGCGGCCCCCGAGGCATCCTCCGGATAACTCCCGGTCAGCACTAACATAGCCACATCAAACTTACTCGCACCGGAATTACTCGACAGATTCATAGAGATCTTAGGCACCCCTTGCCGGGTGGGCTGCTGAATTCGAGCCGTTAAATTAACTTCTTCCAACCGAACATCACCACTGCCTCGATCGAATTGTGTATTGGTACCAGCAGAACCGCGATTTGACCGCAGCGTAAATGTTCGAGAGGCCTCAAGTTCTGCATCCATAAACTGCCCTCGACCAAAATCAATGATCCCCCGGTTAACATCGAAATCACGGCGAGCGTAGATCAGTTTTGAGTCAGGCAGAATGGTGACATCACCTACCAATTTCAGTTGCTCGTCAGGTCGATCCCCCGGAGCTGGGTAGAGGTAACCTCTGATCTGAGAGAAAGCGAGTTTGATCTCCATATCGAGTGTCAATACAGTCACTCTGTTTCTCACAAAAAAGTCTCCATCACCAGTGACCGACAAATCGAGATAGAGCCGCTTCAAAATCGGAAAACGTTCCGCAACACTGACACGCTTGATCGCGCTTCTTCCGATGAAACGATTGCGCACATCTTGATTAATCTGATTCACTCCAGTGATATCTTGCTCGAACGTCCCTTGCTGAACTTCAATCGAGCCACCGACCAAGAGTCTAGGCTTTACAATGCCGCCTGCACCAACCGCTTTTGACCATTCAACAATTAACTCCGGCGCGTTGATCGTAGCCGAAAGGACGCCGGGCACTCTGACAGACAAATCAAAGACGCGTCCATTAATGCGCACACGATTAGGTGAGAAGGCCTCAAATTCAACGGTGAGTTCATCCAAGTTGAATATGGACTCATCCCGTAAGATTCTAACCGGCTTCTTCTCGCCCTTGATCAAACGATCAATCACCATTCTGCCTGCAGTCGCGCCGTCAGCCGGAACCCTCAACTTCAATCCAAGTGGATCTTTTAATTCCACCAAAGTACCCACAACGCCACTTCGAGGGGTCAAGGAAAGACGCTCAATGATCAAGTCGAGCTCCGGAACGGGCGACGCAAAGGGACCAGTCAAGCGCCCAACGAAGCGACCACGACCCTGCGTTTCCGAAAATGTGCCTTTGACGAATGGTTTGATGCCTTCGAGCAACACATCGCCGTCGAACTGCAAATCGAAGGTCGAGGCACGGGGTAAGTCACCAGACACATTTAGTCGAATCGTATCGACCAGTTTTGTCCTCGCACCATCGGAAAAATTCTCCGTTGCAACATCCATCGCAAGCGCATCAATTTTGACATCTCCGTCATCCCACCGCGCGCGCAACGGTTCGGTCTGCCTAACCTGAATACCCATATTTTCAAGAGCATAATTGACAGTGTAACTACTTAATTCCAAATCCGCTCTTTGCAACTCGAAATTCAAGTCCTTGAATTCAGCGTTTGCACGTCCAGTCAATTCTATTTTTAGGGCTTTATCTTTGAGTTGAGGTAACCACTCGTGCGGTTTAAACGACTTCAGCAGCACTCGCGCGGTTGGGTGCCCCTGTCCCTGAATGGGCAACTTTAGAATGAGGCGTTGTCCATCTAAACCAAGGAGTTGAATGGTACTGTTTTGCTCGTTACCGACCAAGAGCACCGTGAGATTACCAAGCGTATAGTCTTGATACGCAAAGTCTTGAATTTCGACTTTTCCACCTGCAATGGGACTGTTTAAGGTCCCACCAATGGACAGATCTGCATCAACTCGCCCTTTGAGGTCTAAGCTACCCCCGAGTAGGTCATCCATCGAATCTAGAGGGAAATCAATCAGGTCCAAGGTACCCGTGAAGCTCTGCTTGACAAAGGATCCGCTACCGTATGCCTTTACCATGCCCCATTGTTCATCTCGCAGCGTAAATGTTTCCAAACTAAATTTATCAAGGGAGAACGTCGAGTTCGTCTTGACGTTATCGATACACACCTTGACGCGGTCAGGGCCCAATGGAATGCACAGGTCCTGCATCCTACCTCTCAGCTTCGCCGCGGGGTTGCTCGATGAGCCCGTCAAATCAATCTCAACCGATGCGAGTCCACTCAAGCCATTCTCTAATCCCAGCAACCCTAATTCCAAGTTCTCGGTGATCAAAGAGAGGTCAAATTCCGGCGCCGTCCGCTTCAAGTCAACGGTGCCCAAGACTGCGACCCCAGCGGATTGAGTCGACAATCGTAGGTTACTCACGGATACAACCTGTTGGGCCAACTCAGCTTTCCCCGAAATCGAGACATTGCGTATCTTGTCGTAACTTAATCGCGTATTGCTGAAAGAAACCGATACTTTTGGCTCTTGAATCTGACCCGACGCATCAAAGTTAAACGCCAAGTTCCCGGTTAAGGGAACTCGCCAAAGCTGCATCAATTCATCAACCTTGAGTACATTGACACTGCCGCGTGCAGACAATGTATTGGAGCCATGGTCGAACCACCCATTCAGAGTAATCTGCTCCGCCGGACCGACGGTCGAGAAACGGTGCAGTTCCAGGCGTTCTTCACTGTATTCGGCTTCCAGGGCAATGGGGATGTTTCGCCATAGAGGCAATTCCGGATTCGTTCGAACAATATTCAGTTCACCCTCGGTTTTCAGACGACGTTCGGGTGCGAACAATTGGGTAAATTGAAGCGACTGTTTCAAGCTGAAATGTCCTTGAGAAACACTGAATGGTGTGACCTTGGGCATTCCGGGCAGTGACGGGATATCTATGCCCTCTGCGGTCAGATCGAGTGCGCCATCACCGTCGAGTAAGTCGATCTGCCCTTGCAGGGTTAAGGACCCATTCCACATCGCAATCTCTGATTGCTTTAGGCGCACCTGTCGACTTTTCTCAAGCTCGACATGCACTGACAAAGAGCCCGTTTGTAAACCATAAAGGTCAAGACCGCGACTCTCCACATCAAGATGTCCGGAAAAAGCAGTCACAGGCCCCTTCCCAGTCAAACGAAGAGACACTGGTCCGTTGATATCCTGGACACCAAACTGATCCAGATATTGCCTGAGTTGCTCGGTTTCAAATTCTAGGTCTAAGGAGAGAATTGGTCCCGCCAGCCCACCGAGCTGCACCGAGGCATCACGAACCTTCAAATCGTCTTTGTTTAATTTCGCTACGAAAGTAGCAAGTTTCAACTGGTCTTGTCTCCATGTGAACTGGCCCAAATCAAGGTTGTGTAAGGCCCAATTCAAAGCGAAGACGCCGTCGCGTTGCTCGCCTACACCAAAATCGAAGGTCTCAGCGCCAAGGCGTTCAAACCGCATTGACATCTCGCTTTTATCAGGCTCAATTTCCAAACCAAAAAAGCCATTAACGAGGAACAACGATGAGGTCTTGATTTTCAAGGTGTCGTCAGTGAGTAGAAAATCCCCATTTATGACATTTATTTTCGTGACCTGAATACTCAACTTGGTCCCAGATGAGGATGTTGGTTGTGGCTCAAGTGCCTCAAAGACCTGAGAAATATTCAGTGGGCGTTCCTGTTTTCGCCGGCGATTTGCCATGGCATCAGGAGCCACTCGGCTCAGACTCACCTTGGGTTGAAAGAGGGTCAATTCTCGGAAATGAAGATTCCCCTGAGAAAGTTGAGCGAGGTCAATCCGCCCAATGCGTACCCCATCCGCTGAAATCACCGAATCACCATTTTCGGCTCTAATATCGAGACCAACAATCTCTAGAGACCAAGGCAAGGGACCATAATTGAGTCTCTTCCAGTGGATCGACCCCTTAAAGTGCTGATTGAAAGCCTCATCAATAATCCGAGACGATACACTCGAATTAAGTACGAAAAGCAGCGTGACATACAGCATCCCTAGGCTGGCAAAAAACAGTATCACCTGATTTGATGCATATTTTAACAGCCGCTCTCGTACGCGCGCGGACTTTAAGGTGTCTTTCATGGGAATGAAGGTATCAGTCTTTCGCCCGAATCAACAAGAAACCAACCAACAAGATGTCTTCTGTGACAGTGCTGTCTACTTTCTCACGTATGAGCGAATAAAATCACTCATGGTGTAGGTCCCTGGTGGTTGCTCAACGATCCATGATGCAGTTTTGACCGCCCCCATCGCAAAGACATCGCGATCTGTTGCAGTATGAGTCAATTCAAGCACTTCTTGTTGCCCCAAAAAATGGACCGAATGCGTGCCGATCACTACCCCACCTCGTAATCCAGAAATGCCGATCTCATCATCTCGGTCTCGCGGTGTCCCACAGCTGCGATCAACATACACTTCAGGCCAGGAGCGTCCTCGCCCACTCGCAGCAGCCTCCCCCAGGAAAAGTGCGGTTCCACTGGGCAAATCGCGTTTTCGAGCGTGATGTTGTTCCGTGATTTCAATATGAAAGTCCTCATCAAGACGCTTTGATGCCTCGCTGACGAGATGAGCCAACACATGCACACCAAGACTAAAGTTTGCCGCTACGAGCACCGCGTTTGTGCCAGAAAGCGTATGTAGGTCATTAAGTTGCTCTTGTCTATGCCCGGTGACACCGGAAACCAGCGCAGCCCGGGTACCCTGCAAGGCTTCAACAACCGCGCTAGTTGCCTCGGGCAAAGAAAAATCAATGACCACATCCAACCCAGAGAAGTCCAAGCGATCATTCCGACCAAAACAGCGCAACAGCTCAACGTGTTCAAGCACCTCTAGAAGGTGGCGAATACGCCGCCCCATTCGCCCCGAGGCGCCCACTAGCCCTACGCAACGCATCCTAGCTCAACCCCAAATCCGCAAAGCATTGAGACAATAACTCTCGCGACGAAGCCCCCACTGGTACGAGCGGCAAACGCAAATCTTCGCGTTCGATTAAGCCAACTTGCGCCATGAGATATTTAGCAGGCGATGGGTTGCTCTCAACGAACAGTGAGCGAAATAATGGAACTAGACGTTGATGCAATGTAGCAGCATCTGCAACAGCGCCCGCCTCATTCGCTTGCCACAATGCCATCATCAGATCCGGGCAGAGATTCGCCGCCACCGAGACAACACCACGTCCACCAACTGTCCATAACGGTAGCGCGGTAATGTCGTCACCAGAGAGAATCGTTGCTCGCCCTTGGGCTGCTGCAATATATTCAGCACTCAGGGCAAGATCGGCCGTAGCGTCCTTTAGAGAAACCACGTTGGATAATCGGCTCAAACGCTCAAAGGTATTAACATCCAACGACACCCCTGTGCGTCCAGGTACCGTATACAGCATCAACGGTAAGTCTTTAGCATGAGAAGAGACTGCCTCAAAATGTGCTACAAGCCCGGATTGTGACGGCTTGTTGTAATAGGGAGTAATGACCAAGGCACCGTCCACTCCAAGTTCCTGGGCTCGCCCTAACAGAGTGCAGGTATGCGCAGTCGCATTGCTGCCAACGCCCGCAATGACCTGACACTCACCGCGACTGACCTCTAGCACATGTCTGGTGACTGCAATGATTTCATCATCGCTTAAAGTTGCCGACTCACCCGTTGTTCCACAGGCAACGATGCCAGTAATGCCTGCTGCCAGTTGCGCTTCGACAACCCGAGTTAGGGAATTCACATCAATCTGACCGTTTTCAAAAGGCGTGACAATCGCCGTATAGACACCTTCAAATACCATGACGCATTACTCCAAGTTCAATCCCGTTGATGGCTACTGGATTTACGAGCCAAACTCAAATAAATTCATACTCTTAGCCCACAACCAGCCATTGTTTCCCCCAAATTTGGACGAGTCACGACTCTCCCAAGCCAAATTCCCAAGAAACCGTTGACAGTGAGGGTGATGATCTTTAGAATGCGCTGCGCAGTTAATTTGGAGGTCAAAACGTGGCTGTTATTCTCACAATCTCTCTCTCCACCGCGGCAGGAATTGCGGCGACTGCTCTCATGTGTCGCTGGTTCATAAACATCCTACCTAGCGCCAGTCGATAGCCAAAGGTGTGGATATCACACCGGTCTCCTCCCCCCTTTTTAAATCTTTTTATTACGATTCCTTCCGAGTCTTCTGATCAAATCACGCGTTTCGAGGTATACTCTTCGATAAAAGAACGGAGGCGACTGAAGAATGAGTACACCATCGATTACAGAGGAGTTTGTCAAAGCCCTACCAAAAACGGATTTGCACGTTCACTTAGACGGGTCACTGCGCATTAGTACGCTGATTGAACTGGCTCGGGAATACAATGTCGACTTGCCAAGCTACACCGAAGCAGGATTACGGGAACTGGTATTTAAAGATCGCTATGAGAGCCTGGGAGACTATCTCAAGGGATTCGGCTATACATGCGCGGTCCTTCAAAGTGAACTCGCCTTAGAGCGTTCAGGCTACGAATTAGCAATCGACAACCAGGAAGAAGGCGTACGATATCTCGAAGTACGGTTTGCACCGCAATTGCATGTCCATGCGCACATGACGTCCATCCAAGTCCTCAGGGCAGTAGATCGGGGACTAAGGCGTGCTCAAACAGAGTTCAACAAACGACCCGCCGTCAAAAACGGTGAAGAACCAGAGTTTCACTACGGAATCATTGTGTGCGCGATGCGCATGTTTAATCAGCATTTTAGTGAGTACTTCAAAAATATTGTCAACGCTCATCGGCATGCGCCCAAGAAGGAGTTATTTTCCCTCGCATCCTTAGAACTCGCGCGCGCCGCGATCGAAGCGCGGGATGAATATGGTCTACCTGTCGTTGGATTTGACCTGGCGGGAGAAGAGGCTGGCTATCCCGCTGAAGACCATGCACCCGCATTTACCTACGCACATGAAAACTTCTTGAAAAAGACAGTACATGCCGGTGAAGCGTATGGTCCCGAGAGTATTTTCCAGGCGATTACAAGCCTACACGCCGATCGTGTAGGACACGGCACCTATCTACTCGAACCGCAAATGATCACCGACTCAGACATCACTGATCCGGTTAGATACGTGGAAAAACTCAGTCAGTATATTGCCGACCGTCGCATCACGCTTGAGATCTGTTTAACGAGTAACTTACAAACCAATCCAAACATGAAGTCACTCGAAGAACACTCATTCAAACGACTTCGAGCCGCCCGACTGTCAACCACGATTTGTACCGACAACCGAACGGTCAGCAATACAACGGTCACAAACGAAATCATGCTCGCTGTTAAACACCTAGAACTCGATCTTTATGACCTCAAGTCGATTATTGTCTACGGATTCAAGCGTAGCTTTATGCCCGGGACATACCTCGAAAAGAGAGCCTACGTCCGCAAGATTATCGACCACTACGAATCAGTTGAGAAACGTTTCCTTGGGGAGCAGAAGTAATCAAAGACGTCCGCTCAATAATCGGCTGGTTACTTGTCAGCGCTATGCTCAGTTGCCAAGCTGAGCCGAGTCGGCAGACGCCGACCGGTACCTCTGTCGACTACTTAGATGCACAAGGTCTATCAGACGAAGTAAATGTAAGCTATGACGCGTTCTTTGAACGTCCTTTCATTAGAGACGCGGGTGGCTCAATTTGCCCGACAGGTTCAATCGGGGGCTCCGTCTGTGCGCCGAATGGTGACGTGCTATACGGAGCAACAATTCGAGCGGAGTCAGAGGATTGTGAAGGACGACCCTATGTGAAAGAAGTGACCAGCGATGAACAAGGCCGATTCCAACTTGATAACTTGCCCGCGTCCTTTACTGAAGTCACTATCCAAAGCGGCGTCTTTACCGGGCGTTATGGTGTTGATGTGGAGGTCGGGCAGTTGATCGGGCTGACCGACAGTGGCACCACGAAAGTGTGTTTTCCAACCAATTCTGCTGGACTCGGAGTTTTGTCTGGCGACTATGACAAAGTTGAAAATCTAATCAGTGAATTGGGTTTTGATCATGAAGTCATTTGCGGCGGCTATGGCACCCATGCAGAAGCCCAGAGACTGCTACTAGACCCGGTGCGGCTCGCAACATTTGATATATTGTTTATCAACTGCATGAGTGGTGTCGATTTACGCGCTACTAATTCGGAAACGCAACAGATTAAGTCCAATCTCATCGACTTTGTTCGCAACGGAGGCTCTCTCTACGTCTCTGACCTCGCAAGCGACTTCATCACGCAATTGTGGCCCGATGTCGCCGAATTTGATACGGTCAACCCTTCAGGCCGAGAGCTCGATGTCTGTTGCTTTTGTCCATGTGATGATGTGTGTGAGGACGGCGGTGAAGACGTTGAAATTTGCGATAATGAGTGTTCTGAAGAGTCCAACGAATCGACGTCAACCGACCCAACAGAGTCATTGACCTGTGAAGAGCGCAGTTCATTACCCATGAATTGCATTCCGTCTATTCCCAATGGTCGCGGACAGACTGGAGAATTGCCGGCATCGGTGGTCTCACTATTTCTTCAACAAGCAACAGGACTAAACAATCTATCGGTTGTATTCAACGGTGACAGATGGGTGGAGATCAATCGCGTCGATGAATCAGTGGAAGTCCTCGTTCAATCAGGAACCCAACCCTTGATGTTTTTGTTCCAACCGTATCCCAACGGTGGACGAGTGGCGTACACCAGCTTTCATATACACATACAGGCCAACGAACCGATGAAGAAGATTCTTCGCTCGCTTATTTTTAGGCTGTAGAGATGACCGTCCGCCGCAACCTTCTCTGCCCAGATGTCGAGAAATGGACCCTGGACGAACCGATCATTGAACTGATAAATGTCTCAAAGTCATTTGACGGCAAGTCTGTGATCAACGACCTCTCGCTGACAGTCACAGCAGGTCAGTCAACAGTCATCTCGGGACAGTCCGGAACAGGTAAATCGGTTCTTCTAAAACTCATGAACGGACTCGTTCTACCAGACAAAGGCACTGTCAAACTCTTCGGACACAACCTAATGACGGTGGATGAACGTAAACGAACAGAACTACGCAAGCGCTGTACGATGGTGTTTCAGAACTACGCGCTAATCGACTCAATGACGGTGCGAGACAATGTGGGGTTCTCTCTTACCCAAAATACTGATCTTGAAGCCAAGATCATTGATGAACACGTGATCGAAATTCTTGAAATGCTCGAACTCGGTCATGCGCTAGACCTCATGCCCGCATCGTTGAGTGGAGGAATGAAAAAGCGGGTTGCGCTTGCTCGGGCCGTCATTACGAACCCCGAAATCGTCCTGTTCGACGAACCAACAACAGGATTAGATCCCATTATGATTGAGTTTGTGGATGGTCTAATAGAAAAAACCCAAAAAGCATTCGGTCTGACCTCGGTTATTGTGTCACACGATATGGCGTCTAATCGCAGATTAGCAGACACCATTGCCATACTTGATCAAGGGCATATCGTTGCGTCGGGACGATTCGAGGACATCCAACACCATCCACACCCAGCCGTCAAAAAACTCATGAGTTCAGCGCAAACATCGCGCAGCTTAGAAGACGCACCACAGCGACAGAACGAGCCTGTGCCCTATCAAGAAACGCAGTCGATCATAGAAGTCACCAATGTCCATAAGAGCTTCGGTAAGAATGAGGTTCTCAAGGGTATATCATGTGCCATTCCGAAGGGATTAATTACAGTCGTGATCGGCGGCTCTGGGTCGGGAAAATCGGTGCTTATCAAACATATGATTGGACTCTTAAAGCCAACTAAGGGCACGGTTACAGTCTTTGGAAACAAACTCTCGGAACTCGATTCGAGTGGCCAACAAGCACTACAACAACGAATTGGCATGCTCTTTCAAAGTGCCGCTCTCTTCGATTCAATGACCGTTGAAGAAAACATTGGTTTTCCCTTAATCGAGGGTCAACGGTGGTCAAGAGTTCAGGCTGCGCCCGAGATAAAGAAGGTCGCCGAGGCATTAAAAGTAGATGATTTACTTCACCGGCTGCCAGATGCCATTAGCAATGGTCAACGTAAGCGGGTCGCTCTCGCACGCGCCCTCATTTCTAAACCCGATATTGTGATCTACGACGAGCCAACCACAGGACAGGATCCTGTGATGATGCAAAATGTTGACGATATGATCGTAGCAGCCAATCAGGCATTTGACATTACGAGCATTGTAATCAGCCATGACATGCATTCAACCTTTCGGATCGCAGATTATATCATTATGATTAAAGAGGGGCACCTTGTGATAGCGGGTTCACCCGACGAAGTACGGACGTCTACTGACAAACGCGTCCAAGCCTTCGTAAACGCTGGGCAGGGATCGAAGCAGGATTAAACAACACGGCTGCTCACACGGAAGGCAGCCAAGGAACACAGCATTGGCACATGAATCGACTCAGTCGGCATGGTACTCTCGTCTAGCAAAACTGCTCGTCGAGCCACATCCATCGATTAAGGACCCATCTGATCGACGACTCGTGATGCTCTTGGCCGTTTACAACCTTCTCTCATTACCTACGGGCCCGGTCATTAGAGTCATCAGACCCGACTTACCAGAATCCTTTACTGGCTTTATTGTCGGACTCTGTTTTGCATTTTACGTATTATCCCGAAGTGCGTACGCATTTTCCGTCCTTGAAGTACAAATGTTCAGTGCCATTGGCATCCCCATCTTCCTCTGTGCTGTCTCGCCGAGTCGACAAGGCGTTCACTTTATCTTCTTATTTCCAGTACTACTCTCGACACTGCTACACTCTCTACGAACTCTAAGCATCTGTGCCGGGATTTCTTACGCCTCCTTCATAATCGTGACCCACATTGTGCCTCCCACCGAGCCGACCATAAGAGGGTCGAGCATGCTGATCCTCTTTCTGTTGATGAGTGTCATCATCATCACGAAGTACCACATCAAATCGGAGGAACAAGAGCGTGAACGACTTAAAGAACAAGATCGTAGAAAATATCTGACCCTCGTAGACTCGACTTTTGATGGCATTGCGACCATTACACACGGACTCTTTAATTATGTTTCGCCGGGCTTTGCTCAGGTATTTAGCATTATTCCGTCGGAGACTTATGGGCAGAGCGCGAGTGCGTTTTTCCAATCAACGCTCAAAACAGAGGAACCGCTTGATACGCAACTGCGACTATTCAGTGCCCTAAACTCTAAAGGGCAAATGCGATTTGTACAAATGATTGCAAAACAAGTCTCTGACGATGAAACCGTCATCGCGGTGAGAGACGTCACCGTCGAACAAGACGACAACCTAAGGCGACTTCTACTCGAACGAATCACCTCTACAGGCATGATCGCATCAAGCGTCGCGCATGAGATGAATACGCCATTGATGATCGCACAAAACCAAATCGAACGGTCTATAAACGCAGTATCCTCCTTCGACGAGAACACCGCGAACCGACTCACGTCGGCTACGGCTGCGCTCGATCAAATTGAATCCATTCTTAGAGATTTGAGATGGTTTGTTGACTCGGGCTCAAAACAACACACCACAACACCAAAGACGGCAATAGAAAATGCGATTCGACTCGCCCACCACCGAATACAGCATCGAACAACTCTTTCCGTCAACGTGGACAACTTACCACCTTTAGCCATCCCGGAAGGAAAACTGAGTCAGATTATCATCAACTTGATCTTTAACGCCGCCAAAGCCAGGCGCGAAGACCAGGAGATGATTGAAATAGAAGTAAAGGCTGAGGTGCTCGATTCAGAGGTCAAGCTCACCGTAGCCGATAATGGTATTGGGATTCCGAAACATTTACATCAACGCATTTTCTCGCCGTTCTTCACCACGAATGCGTCTGAAGGTATGGGTCTTGGACTCGCACTCTGCCAAAGCATCATTCATAATGCGAAAGGACGAATGGAGCTATCAAGCGAGCCTCAGCATGGCACGCGATTCACGCTTTACATTCCTGTCTATGAAAGCAACCAGGCGCAACACACTCAGGGACCCCTATCGGTCGCAGAGTCTAAACCGGCCAGGCGTCGCCAACCGGACAAAAATCTCCGAATTTTGATCATCGAAAGTCATCCCCATGCGCTCAATATGATGGGAGAGATTCTGCACACTCAGTCTGTTTATCTCCATCGCGATGCCCATACGGCACTCGACACACACGACCTCACTGCACTTGATTTGATTCTATGCGATGCTCGGCTACCAGCGGGA
>JBMYRY010000030.1:0-12490 GCA_049602795.1 Bradymonadia bacterium | reverse complement strand
GGCTACTGATGTTTGACGCCTTTATCCCTAGCGATGGCGTGTACAATCGCGCAACAATGACCGCTGTTGGTGACTGGCCTCATTGGATTTTGGTCTTATGTGTTCTGTTAAGTCTAGCGGTCTTGGCTCTCTGTTGGAGAAACCTTTCGGGTTTGTCTACCCGCATACGCATCGTGGTATTTGGATGCCGTTGCCTCAGTATACTGATCTTATTCGGCATGCTATTCGAAGTCAGCTTGAGGCTTGAGAAGGTTCAAAACAGCCCTAGTAAGGTCGTTGTTCTGGTTGATCAGAGCCGAAGCATGACCTTGCCTGCTGCGTCGTCTTCCTACCCCTCTCGCATCGAGGTTGCCAATGATTTCCTGAAACGGCAGAAGCCTGCTCTTGATATGCTCGCAAAAAATCATGAAATTGAATTCCTCGGCTTTGGTGGTCGTGTGAAGCCGTTGAAGGCAGAAACAGAGATTAAGGCTACAGAAGAGGATACGGACTTTCTCAAAGTATTTGAGTATTTAGACAATCGACAGACTCAAAATAAGCTAGTTGGCGCGATTTTACTCAGTGATGGGGTGGACACGAGACTGCCTGAAAATGCAGGTGTCTCCGGCGCAATGCGGGATGCTTTAGACAACCTTGATGCACCGATTCACACAGTCACTTTGACTAAAGATGAGCCGATTGTTGATTTGGCGATCGAACGGGTAGCACACGACGATTTTGCCTTCGTGAGAAATGCCGTTTCGTTTGACGTCTCTCTCTCTGCGAGCGGTCATAAAGGTGAGTCGGTTGCTGTCCGATTAGAGGAAAACGGCAAGGAGGTTGCTGTAAAACAAGTCCAGCTTCTACCAGAACAAAATGATTATGCTGTGACTTTTGAGTTAGTGCCGGACACAAGAGGACAATCTGTGTTTCGGGTTTCTGCAGAGGCGCTAGAGGGGGAATTGATTGTCGAGAACAATCATCATTCATTCGTTGTGCAGGTTATTCGCGATAAGATTAGGGTTCTGCAAGTTGTGGGTCGCCCCACTTGGGATGTTCGTGCGCTTCGACGAATGTTGAAACAGAACCCTAATGTCGATCTCATTAGTTTCTTCATTCTAAGGACGAACGATAGTGTGGACGCTGCCGCAACACATGAATTGTCATTGATTCCATTTCCCACTGACGAATTGTTTTATCAAGAGCTCGGTAGCTTTGACTTAGTTATCTTTCAAAACTTCACTCACCGCGGGTTTAGGATGACTCAATATCTTCCTAGAATTCGAGACTTTATCAATGATGGTGGGGGATTCGTCATGATTGGTGGTGATCAAAGCTTTGCTCGCGGGGGGTTCTCAAATACGCCTTTCGCTCAGTTTCTTCCGGTGATCATGGGAGAATCGGACGGGATTGAAACGACGCCTTTTAAGGCAGAACTTACCGAAGTGGGTAAAACGCACCCAATTACTCGATTGATCCAATCAAGTGATGAGAATCAGTCGGCTTGGTCGGCGCTACGCAAAATGAACGGATGGAATGCTGTGTCGGGGGTAGCTGCTGGTGCAGATGTTTTGTTAACAACACCCAAGTCAACAGGGGCCCACCCTTTTGTGGCAGTGCGAGACTTCGGCAAGGGGCGAGTTTTATCGGTCATGGGTGACGACACGTGGCGTTGGGCTTTTGGTGCCGATGGAGCCGGCATGGACCCGCACTTTTATTATCGATTCTGGGGTAACGCCATTCGTTGGTTGATTCGAGACCCTGCATTGAATCGTTTAAAGGTCTCTACTCGGTCGGATAAAGTAAGGATTGATTCGCCATTTCAAGTGGAGGCACGGCTGTCTACTGCGAGCTTTCTTCCGGCCCAAAAGATAAAACTTAACGCTCAGGTGAATCGATTAGGCTCTAAAGAGCCTGCGTCCGTAGGGGAAGTTCAATCGGCAACTACCGATCAACAGGGCGTTGCTCGGTTCGAGTTTACGCTCGAACAGGCTGGTGAATATCTGATACGGGTTTCCGTACCAACGGATGAGACCGTCGAGGCAACCTTACCGGTGATTGTCTCTCATGAGCCTAGAGAACTGCGTAGAGTGAAACCGAATCCAGGGTTTTTATCTGAGCTTTCGGCATATAGCAGTGGACAAACAATTACATTAGACGAAGACTTGGATGCGTTAAACTTCAGGGTGACAGAAAGCCTTCGAGTGGACGCGAGAAAAGACGTACCCGTCTGGGCGAGTTGGTGGGTTTTGACAGTTCTGATGTTTTCCTTAGGTCTTGAATGGTTTATTCGTAGACGCTTTGGTCTAATTTAATCAGCGGTTGAGGTGAGAAAATGAACGAGAAACTAGTGGAGCAGGTTACGGAGGAGTTATTGGCCAGCTACGCAAGAACTCATCAACCAACAACGAAGTTGCCGGAGCAAGATCGGGTAATTGAATTGCTGTCTCGAATGAGTCGGTTGCTCTTTCCGGGGTATTATCACAGAGGCTCAGATGCAAAAATGACTCAGCGATACTACTTGAGTGCTGAGCTTTGTGAGGTTGAGGCGCAGTTGTCTAGTGTCATCTTGAGGTCGCTCGCGTACCCTGATCAGCCAAATCAAAATCAGATTGAGACTGCTCATCAAGCATCAGAGGATTTTATTAAGAATTTACCGGTGTTTCGGGAACAGTTGATCGAAGATGCGAATGCGGCGCTCGAAGGCGATCCCGCTGCTTCAAGTATCGATGAGATTATTCTTACTTATCCTGGGTTTCGCGCCATTACGATCTATCGGTTGGCTCATTGGTTATACGCGAAACAGATTCCAATTTTGCCACGAATCATGACTGAGTACGGGCACGGTTTGACAGGCATTGATATACACCCTGGCGCGCAGATTGGGCGTCGGTTCTTCATCGACCATGGTACGGGGGTTGTGGTGGGTGAAAGCACGGTGATTGGTAATGATGTTAAACTTTATCAAGGGGTAACTCTGGGGGCGCATTCGGTTGATCGAAAGCAGGCAGGCAATAAACGTCACCCGACGCTTGAAGACCGAGTGGTGATTTATGCCGGTGCGACTGTCTTGGGCGGAGAAACGACCATCGGGTCAGGCTCTGTTGTGGGTGGTAATGTGTGGTTAACTCGATCTGTGGAGCCTAACACAATGGTGTTGGCCACTCCGGCTTCTCTCGAATTCAGGCAGATGGATGGGACTAAGGAAGCGTCCTCTTGAAGAAACATCGTCTACTATTTGGGATATCGATGATTCTGCTCGTTGTCTTGGTGAGTGTCTTGCTCGATGTCGAATCGACAGACAGACCGGACTCGATAAGATCGGTTAAGGCGGTTGATCCCGTGACCCCCGTTTTCAAGGACAACATACCTGGGCGTATGAACGCGCAGCGTGCAGTACGCAACACATCGATCCCGGTATCCGAGGTTAAAGTTGATCCTCCACGACAGCCTTCAGAAAGCGAGCTTTTGGGCGAAGACGGGGTCAATATTCCACAACCGGATTATCCGCCAAAACCTGATATTCCCGATTATGATATGCCCGAAGGGCCTGATATTATGTCCTTTGAATATCAACGACTCTACTTTAAGAACATGCCCGACGATAAACGCATGGGTGTAGCGCTTTATGTTAAAGTGAAGGCTGTAGACCAGCGAAAATATGCCTATTTACATCGCACCTATTTGAGTCAGTTGACGACTTTTCTTGCTGCAAATTATGAGTATGAGGCGGTTAAAACCGAGTCGGGTAAGCAAACCTTCTTGGATATGCTTAAGGTGCGATTTGCAAGACGCCTCAAGGGGGATCAGCTTGCGGAATTGGAGACGGCTTTCTTTGAAGAGGTTGATCTTTAATTCGCGATCTCCGTTTGGCTGAGGCGCTGAGCACCTTCGTTAGTAATCTAGATCTGCGCCATCTTCTCGCAGCAGCATGAAATAATTTTCAGTTTCTTTGCCCACTTTCCATGCCTTGCCAATCGTTACATGGGTCGAGACCTTGCGGAGATAGTCTAGCATGTCGCCATAAACGAGTTTGCCCATACCTTTCGTGTTCGGTTTGATGCTTGGCCACCCGTCAGCCTTCTCGTCTCGAATCATCGTGTAGTCAATGACTGTAGTACCTCGGTCCGTTTCCTGGCTTATTCTGGTTGTGAAGTATCCGGGCCCAATATAAGGGCGGGTAGGTCCTTCATTGTAGCCCACTAACAGGTTTGGGTCGGCATCAATTCGGCAGAAGACCTTTTCGAACCGACTAAACATAGGCAAGCTGTTTTTGCCAAGGTGTCTGACCGGTTTGAGAGATGGGGTATTTGTGGGCACAATGTCTTCGATGCTCACGCTCCGGTCCGCACATAGACGCCAAAGAGTTCGTTGGGCGGCCTTGTTGAGGCTAAGAATTTCGGCGCTTCGTTCTGAATTGCTCAAACCGTCAAGCCACGCTGACAATCCATCCATGTCGGCAGCTCCACGCTTTAGTTCTGTACTGAGTTTCCCCATGAGTTTATCCCTCCCACGTTAATCTCTTTATTTGCAGCTTTATCATATTCTTCCAGGAATCGCATCGTCGGACCTGTACTTCCCAATAGGAGCCCATTGTTAAAGAAGGTCAGTGCGAAAACTGGTGTCTGAAGAAGTCTATGAGTAATGATAATCCGCCTTTGTGTCGTATCAATGACGCCCACTTGGCCATTTTCACAGCCGAATGCAATGACAGCGTCATACGTGGCTGAGCTGATGATGCGACTATTGCACACCTTGAGTGACTTCGTCGGGGTGTTGTTAGACAACTGAATCACTTGAACGCGTCCCCGCTCATCTCCAACCCATGCTTCATCATTGATAATCTTAATCGTTTGACCCCAGGTTGAATCAAGCGGGATGGAGCCGAGGTTCTCTCCGGTATCAATTGCCCATATGTTGAGGGTGTTGGTGGTCCCCACGCTCAGTAGTTGTTCTCGAATGGGGTCAAGAGCAAGACCAAACACGGCGAGGTTGTGGATGCCCTGAATACGCCACGGTCTGGCGCCCACTTGAGAGAGATGACCCTTGTCTCCTCCGACGACTAGACTCTTGGATGAACTGATAATCGCGTCATTAAGATGGCGGTCTGTAAATCGATATCTTTTCACGAGCCGCCAATCACGGTCCCAGCGCGCTACACTGCCCCGGGCGCCCACCGTAATGAGTTGATCCAGTGCTTCGTCATAGAGCATCTTTCTGATGGCGCCATCATGCGCAATGAAGCCAAAGAGTTTCTTGGGGGGCGACAACTGCCACACCTCGAGGCGACCGTCTCCATACCCAACGTAGACATGCGTCGTCGATGAAGTCAGTGCACTGACTTGGTTGGGAATGGTTGTGGCTTGAATCGTGTCGGACTTCGATGATGAAGACGCATTCAAATTTATGATCAGCCAGCCTATGCAGACACCAAAGCCAATGAGGAGGACTTTCTTCATCCTCAAGCACTCAAAAAGAATGGCAATACCGCCTCGAATTCTGCGGTGACGCACGTAGCGATGTTGCTCGCATCGAACTCATCGGGCGGTAGAACATGCCAGGTATACGTCTCGATTTCGTACTGTGTGCAGAGTTCCGTTTCCACAGCAAATTGGAGAGCCGTCTGCCAGTCTTGCGTCGTAGCGCTGAGGTATTCATTCCCTTGCCAGTGAAGAGGGACGTGAAAATGACATCGCCACTCTTCGGCGTTGGTCCACGTTTCCGTGGGGGCAGCGACGTCATCTAAATCCATGGCAAAGAGGTCGTCTTTCTTTCCGACCACTTGGTGTAGAAACCGTGGCTCCGCAAAACTTTGAAGTGCTGAGCGATGGATTTCGGAACTGGGTTGATTGAGAATGATCGCGTTGGAAATTTGCATTTTGCCAATGCGTACGCCTGCGTCTCTGAGCGCCCGCATACTAGAGACAGCGTTTTCAAACATGACGGCTTGATGACAGGTGTCGTAACAGAGTGAGAGATGTTGATTGCATACATCTGAGCTGGTGAAGCCATGGGTTGAGAAAAAGGAGATGACGTCTTCGCTTCGCTCGAGATAAGTGCCGGGCTCCGGTTCTAAACAGAGCTCGACATGCACACCGGACTCTTCCTTTTTCTCATTCAGATAGGTCATCGTTTCCCTGAGGTTCTTTACGGCTTTTTCCAGGACGGCGCTGTCTCCGTAAATGGGTTTATATCCCAAGGCAACCGTACTGATTGTTCGTCGTAATGGACCTGGTAGTTGGCATAAAATATCAGTAATGCGTTTCGTATATTCGACGCGCCTTCGATCGTGCCAGCCTGGTGAATATACGTCGGTTTTCACTACGCCGGTGTTAAAGTCACCGTAGGGAAACCCGTTGACAGAAAACACATACAGCTGGTTGGTGTTTAAGGTCTGAATAAGCTGGTTAAGTTGTCGTTCGTCCATTGACATGACCATTTTCGCACTTAACCTTAAACCAACACCGAAAGGATGTTGTGGACTGACCTTTGACTTAACCGCGACCACATGACTTTCAAGAGTGGTGATTAATTCTGCGAAAGTTTCAGCGGGATGTACGTTGGTGCAATACGATAGGTGGTGTGCCTTAAGTTGCATACGGCTGTGCCCCAGGGTGTGCTTGATTGGTTTCAATGTATCGCGTTCATGGTCCTTTGAGGAAGATGTGGGTTAAAATTTGAGTGTTTTTGCTAAAAAAGAATTTAATCTCGTGTTCGGTCCTCACGCAATTCGAGCGCTTTCAGCTCATGCTCACGCTTTGGTTGTCGCCCTACGCCGAGAGCGAATATTCATTGACCATCGTGGGCGATGGCAGCAGGACACGTCTGAAGCCTACTGGACCTATAGTTTTTTTGTTGTGGCGTTGAAGCATGCTTTAGACGTGGCGTGTGTCGCGCATATTGAACGCAAAAGCGGACTTGCCTTTGACCAGTTTATTGGACAAATCGTTCTTTGGTGGATGCCGCAGCGAAAGCGAGTGGGTCTGCTCAGGGCGATCGCAATGCGACTAGAAGCCCATGGCGTATCACTCACGCTGCACTGGAATCGAGGGGTGAGCGTTACTCCGACTTATCGTCGTCCGCCCATAGACATCCAAGTGGTGTCAACGCTGGTGGGCTTCGTTGTGGGGCTGGTGCTGTATTACCAGTTTCGTCTTGATCAAATTGCTGGGTTTCTTTGTGCGGGATTGGGTTTTGTGGGTGGTCAACTCTATCGGCGCTCCACTTATTATCGATATTGTGGTGACGAAGTGTGCCGTACTCGAATCAGAGGGCAGACATGCTCGTTTTGCGGCGCGTTGGCGACTGAGGAGAGATCGTGAATCAGATTCGTGCAGACCTACTTGCCTGGTATCAGATCCACGCACGGGAGATGCCGTGGCGCTCTCAGCCAACCCCATGGCATGTTTGGGTGTCCGAAATTATGCTTCAACAAACCCGAGTCGATTCGGTGATCGGTTATTTTGAGCGTTTCATCAAAAGGTTTCCTTCACCTGAATCAGTTGCGGCCGTGCCCGTTGAAGACGTACTCGATTTGTGGGCGGGGCTTGGGTATTACTCTCGGGCTCGAAACCTTCATCATGCATGCCGAGAGATCGCGACCGTTCATGGTGGTAACATTCCTTCAGAGCCCGACGTGTTTCGTACCTTAAAGGGAGTGGGCGCTTATACCTGTGGTGCGGTAATGTCGATTGCTTTCGGTCGCCCCGAAGCCATCGTAGACGGCAATGTCGAGCGCGTCTTTTCTCGAGTATTCTTGGTTGAAGAAGATATTCGATTAAGTAGTACCAAAAAGAAGTTTTGGACGCTTGCGCAAGATTGGGTTGTTAATTTAACCGAAGGCGAACAACCAGGTGATTTAAACCAAGCGGTGATGGAGCTAGGCGCCTTAGTGTGTTTGCCAAAATCACCGAGATGCACTGAATGCCCCCTCCAAGTTCATTGTCGTGCGTTTAATTTAGACCGTGTGCATGGGTTACCCGTGAAATCCAAAGCTAAACCCAAAAGAACGGTTAAAAAGCACGCGTGGTTATATGAGACTGACGACGGTCGAATTTGGGTAACTCGTCGGCCAAACGAGGGGTTGCTCGCAGGGCTTTGGTCATTGCCCATGTCGACAGTTGAGACCTCAGAGTCTACGGCGTTTGCCTTAGACATTGAGCCGAGTGTCCGAATACAGCATGCCTTTACCCATCTAATCTGGCAGGTCGATTTGTATCGTTCGTCTAAACCGATGCATACGCCAAAGGCAAATTGGGGGACGGAGGTACGCGCAATGACCGTTGAGGAATTGTCAAAGGTTGCGCTAGGTGGACCGAGTTTAAAAGCCTTAATTAAGGCGGGTATACCGTTACCGCGCCGGCGAGGGGCAGGAAAACAGGTGACCTAGATTTCACTCCAATACACGACTGCCCTCTTCAGCGACAGACGTCTGCCCATGTACTCACCGTGTTCGTGAACTGATATTGATCGCCAGTAGGGCACGCTGCCCGTAGATTTCGATTGGGCACGTCTTCGCAGGCACTGTTCATCTCAACTCGACTCCAATCGCCTTGGGTAAATTTGTATTCGAAGTCCACGAATGCGGGGACACGAATTTCGAAATATGCCTGAGTCGGGGTACGTTCAGCTAAAATATCAGTAAATTGAGGATCATTGGCTGTCCAGTCACAGCAGTCGGATGTGTCGGCTTCACAGGTGTTTTGACAGAAGTTTCCTGCGAGATAAATGGGCGAAGTTGAGTCTGTTCCTTCGGGTATGTTCAACTCAATTCGCACGGTGCATTCAGTTGGAAGAGGACCAACATCCGGCATTGCTGTACTTGCATCAGGGGTATCCACATCGCTGTCTGATTCGGCAAAGCTCGTATCAGAGGGTGCGACATCCAATTGGTTTGAATCGAGCACTTCTGCATCGGCATTTTGGGTATCCGGTCCGTTGATGATTGAGGCATCTCGAGTCGGAGCAACATTCGCGTCGCCTTGCATCTTCTCGGTTGCAGACCCTCCGTCATCGCATCCAATCAAGCTGCAGAAGAGGAGCACGAGTAGTGACCCAGAGGTATATTGAGTTGAAATGATGACCGGTTGCTCGGGATGAATCATGGCTGTTTCCTCGTATTGCTCTAGATAAAATGAGTGGTTTTAAGTGTTACTGAGCGTGATGAATTGTTTTTCGGCAATTACCGCCGAGCGGAATGCTTTGCCCGGTTTCGCCTCCGCTGTCTAATACATCCGAATAGTCCAACGAAAAACAGTATGCCAGTCGGATTAAATGCCCTCGACTGGGTACACCCTGATGATGTTGATGCGTCGGAGGGGTCGACCTGAGCATCGGCGGTGATGATCCCGCCGTCGGCTTCGATGGTGGCGGCATCCATTGTATCAATCGCGGGAGTAGCATCGGAGGGGATGTCCATATCAGCATCGATCACTACGCCCATATCCAAGTTTTCTTCGGGCACTGGGGGTTCGTTGCAATGCGCCCATCCGGATCGGGCATCTGGAAACGGAAATCCGTACTTTTCTAGTTGTGCTACTTGCCATGCACCTGCCCCATAGCCAACCATGGGAATGGCGCCTTCAAAGCGACCGTCGACTGGGTTAAAGAGTTCAGGCACTAGGTGGTCATTCTGAACAGCTGAATCAGTCACGTACTGCAAAAGGGTTTCAGCGCGTTCCACTGCACCCATCTTTCTGAATGCTTGACCGATTCGAAGGTCGAGTAAAACCCATTGGCTCAGATCGTATTCGCTGGCTTGGGCGTCTCCCGTGAGCGACAACCGTTCTTCTAATCGGCGATATCCCCCGAAAGTTGTTTGGAGACGAGCATACTCGTTCATCGTGCCGATGTAGATGGGGTCATCTGGTGCTACGAAGTCCCAACTGAGCATCTCGATGGTTGACCCGTCTACAAAATGGTCGGCATTAGCGACATTCAAATGACTCACAAAGCTTTGGAATTCTGGGTGGACTAAACGTTCCAGTGTTGCATTCAGGAGCGCATCAGCGCGGGTGTTGAAGTAACTCGCTCTTGCATAATCGCCTTTAAATTGAGCAATGGCTGCAAAATCATACAGACCTCTGATTTGGGTGGCCGCTGTGTACGTAAAGACTTCGCGGAAGTCCCAATGTGTTTCCCAAATCGAACATTCGGCGATGGGTAAATCGTTGACGAGCAACGCATCAATTTCTTCTGCTGTTTGAGTGAGTGCTTCGTAGACGGTGTCGCCATGAAGGGTGGGTTGTTCTAGCCAGTCGAGGTCACAGCTATAGTGCATGTATGCTCTTGCTGCCCACAGCGCGAGGCCAAATCCATCCGTTTCCACATTGGGTCCAGCGTAATTGAAATCCCCTTCTTCTTTGCCATTTCCGTAATACCGTACGGATGAGATTCGGTAATGACGTCCCAAATATTCAGGGCTGTTAAAAAAGCCGGCCCAGGCGCTTAAAAAGAACTGTACGCCTTCACGGGCTTCATCAAGATGACCGGCCATTGCTTGAGCGACGATGGCGTAGGCGCCGTCTCGAACCCACCCAATATGCCATTTACCTGGGGGTAATGCGGCTAGGAACATCCCAAAGTTTCGTCGATTTTGCTGAACAGGCTCTCTGATCTGTCCCATTCGGAGGACCGTCTCTGATTGGCGCCACAGTGCAATTTCGTCTGCTGTTAACTCATTCAGTCCAAGTGATGTGGGAGACACTCGCCATGCCTCGAAGTTGTCCTTGGTATCTGATAGGAGGGCTTGCGGCGTCCGTCCATTTAAATAAGTTGTCCATAGAGAGCGGATGTCATCGACGGTGCGGTCGTCCTTGAAGTCATCCGCTTGTGGTTCGTTAGGCGTATCATTTACAAAGACCAGCCCCACGCCAAATGTTTTTGTTTCATTGGCGTTGAGAGTGAAGCTGTCAGATAAGGTCACAACTTGATTATCCCCTGCGCAGGTAGGTGATTCGGGGGGGAGTCCGGTGTCAAGCCATCGATCATACACCACGGGATCTTCGCCGCAGGTGATGAGGGTGCTTGGGTCAATAGGAAAGTAGACCGCGTGTCCACCGCCAGGACCTGTTTCAAGTGTTGCGCCGTCAAGCGCGGTGATCGACTCGTCCCGTGAATTTGGAAAGAGTCGATCCTGATAATCACCAAGGTGCAAGTTGACTTTAGCAGCGGTGTTAACTGTGACACTCTCATTAGACCCGTTTTCAATTGAAAGCATCATAATGAGTGCATTTGCCTCGAGTTCGAAGGGGGCAAAATAACGAACAGAAAGATTTAAACCCTGGAAAACTTCTTGGGCGAGTATGATGTTTGATTGTTCTTCATAAGAGACTCGACGAAGCTCGTTGAGCCAGGTGTGTTCTCCATTCACGGATACACCGAAATAAGCATCATGCATCAGGTCTCTACGACTAATGCCACCGTCACGTCGTTCGTCGAAAGGGGCAACGTATCGGTATGGATGCTCTAGAAACTGATCGAGCTTACCATCCACTCGATTAAAGAGCTGAAAACCGTGACCATTGCCGGTGATTAGAGTGTACCAACTTCGTTCTGGTGTTTGTGCATTGCCCGTGAGTGACGCCATGAGTACGAACAGTAAAGATAGAAAGCCCGCAGTGCGCTGATTCATATTTGACCCCATAATGACTCTTTGATGCGTTACTATAATGAGTGATTGATTTGTGTCAATGCAAATTCGAGGTTCAATCCCCTTACCTCAAGCATTTAGAATTGAGTATTTTAACGCGCCAATATCGTGGTTTGTCCTCAAGAATAGGTGGTAAATTGAGCGTGTTTGCCTCAGAATTAAGGACGACGTCTAAGACCCGTCGAAGTGGACGATAAGTTTGAGCACGCATCAATACATCGATATTCTCCGGTACTGGAATGCCTCGATTCGTCATGAGGAGTCATTGACAACTCGCCCGAAAGCAAGCCGTATATTGGGACCAAAGACCTTCAACTGGCAGCGACCTGTTGGAAACCATTCGTATTTCAAAGCACCTCGTTCGGGGGCTTTTGAAGATTTATTGATGGGCAATGCGGCTTCGGTTCAATTGGATGTGGGTCCTGAGCATCGCAGTTTCCTCGCACGGCAGGTGCGCCAAGTCTACTATCGACAAGACCATGCTTGGCAGACAGATGAATCAATGAAGGCCTCCGTAGTGGCCGGATTTCCTGTTCTTTATTTCCCAAGGAGCGACGAGCTTGCAACACTCGTTCGACTCAGGGTCGGTTTAGAGTGGTTCGATGAGACTGGGCGGTCGATGATGGTTCCCACTCGCAAGGAACGAGAGCGTAAAGCCTTTCCCGAACAGCCAAGAACTTATGTCTTAAAACGATTGATCGATGACGAGGATGGGATACTTCCCCTATCAATCGATGGTCGAGTTCTCACGCAGGATCTGGGCTTACCAGAAGAAGTCGTTCAAGATTTCATGAATGGTTTGAGTGCTCAAGAAAGTATGAACGCGTGTCAATTGGTATGGACACTCATTCAATTGATCAA